>NZ_NCWQ01000129.1:0-8189 GCF_002156885.1 Flavobacterium sp. AJR
AAATAATATTTTTTAATATAATTAAAACTGATATATTGTTTTCATACTAATTATGCAATGAAATTTTCTAGTTAGTAGAATTGTATTTTTAGAGGGATCGAAATAATCTTAGAAAACCAATTTTTTTTAAATCCAAAAAGTAAAATACTTACTCCGTAAAAAATTGAATTATAAATCGACTGAAATGTATGAAAATTGGAAAGGATATGTACTTATAAACATTTCTATGTTAACAACGAGAAAATCATCTTAAAATCAGGTCTAAAATTAAAATAAAGAGCGCTATTGAATTATTTTTACAAAACCAATAATAGAGTTATCTTAATATTAAAAACGTCTTAAAATTAATATATGAAAGCTGATTTTAATCTATAAAAACTATATAAAATTTCAAAACAATAACTAATACAAATAATAGATAAAACAATATATAATAAACAATTACATAAATAAAATTGATAATTAATTTTCATCCTATTTTTAAAGTTGGGAGAATTATTTTTTGATTTGTCAAAATGATTTCAAAACATGAAATTGTAAAATCAAAATTGTAAAACAGTAGCTAAGTGATAAATTGAATTGAATATCGTGTAAAATGTATCAGAATTGTAAAGATCCTATACTTATAAACATTTAGATGTTAACAACGACAAAATCATCTTAAAATTAAGTCTAAAACTAAAATAAACAACGCTAATTAATTATTTTTATAAAAATGATAATTATACTGACTGATTATTAAAAACGTCTTAAAATCAATTTATGGAGGTTAATTTTAATCTAATAAAACTATTAAATTTTACTTTTTAATAGAAATTATAAATAATAAAAAAGCGCTTATAAAAAGCGCTTTTCGATAACTAAAATTGATATTATTTTTTTAACATTTCTTCCAAAAGTTCCTTTTCTCTATCGGAAGCATTTTTTGGAGGATTTGAATATAATTTCTGAATTTCTTCTTCAAACTGATTTACAAAATCAGAATCTGATTCTTTATCTCTTAAATTCAAAAGTGCTTTCGAACGAACATAAGTAGATTCGCTTCGTAAAGACATAGTATAAAACTTTTTGATTTCTTCGGCATCAAAGTCAGAAGATTTTAAATTTGAAAATTTCAAAATAAAGTTAGCAAACAACAAAGAACTCTTATTATTGTTAATATTCTTTTTGAAAGAATTTTGTAATAAAGAGAAACTAGAAATAGTTGCAATGGTTTCCCCTATTGCTTTTTCAATAGCCAAACGTTCCGGTTTAGTTTCAACTTTAAAATATTTATTGATGTCTTTTAAAGAATTATTAATGCTATTTTCTTCTTTTTTACCTTTTTCTTCCCAAGCATCTTTAAGTCCAACAGTCTTGTTAAACACTAATTTTGAAGGAGTTGAATCTTTATCAACAGTAAAATAACCTAAACGTTGAAATTGAAATTTATCTTCATTTTGAGCTGTTGCTAAACTTGGTTCTACAAATCCAGTAACTATTTCTAATGAATTTGGATTTACAAAATCTAAGAAATTTTTCTCTTTATGACTATCTGGAGCTTCATCTATAAACAAACGATCGTACAAACGAACTTCTGCTTCTACTGCATGAGCAATCGAAACCCAGTGTAACGTTCCAGATACTTTGCGTTGGCTTGCTTCACTTCCACTTCCACTTAAAGAATCAGTATCATAAGTAACATGAATTTCTGTAATATTTCCTTCAGCATCTTTTATAACACTTTCTCCCTTAATGATATAAGCATTTTTAAGACGTACTTCTTTTCCTAATGTTAAACGGAAAAATTTAGCAGGAGCTTCTTCCAGAAAGTCTTCTCTTTCTATATATAATTCTCTTGAAAATGGTACTTTTCTGAATCCAGCTGTATCATCTTCCTGGTTATTTTCTGCGTCAAGCAACTCTTCTTTTCCTTCAGGATAATTAGTAATTACCAATTTTACAGGATCTAAAACAGCCATTACACGAGGTGCAATTTTGTTTAAATCTTCACGAATACAAAACTCTAAAACGGATACACTTATTAAATTATCACGTTTTGCAATACCTGTAGAATTAGCAAAATTACGTAATGAAGCAGCAGTATAACCTCTTCTTCTTAATCCAGAAATTGTTGACATTCTTGGATCATCCCAACCATTAACATGGTGTTCTTTAACTAGTTGTTGCAATTTTCTTTTACTTACAACTGTATGCGAAAGATTACGTCTTGCAAATTCTCTTTGCTTAGGACGTAGTTTATTATCATCTATAATTTGGTCTAAAAACCAATCGTATAATTCACGGTGTGGCAAAAATTCTAGTGTACAAAATGAGTGTGAAATACCTTCTAGATAATCACTTTGTCCATGTGCCCAATCGTACATTGGATAAATTTTCCAGGCATCTCCTGTTCTATGATGTTCTTTATGTAAAATTCTGTACATAATAGGGTCACGCATCAACATATTGGTAGATTTCATGTCTATTTTTGCACGCAAAATATGAGTTCCAGCCTCAAATTCTCCATTTCTCATTCTTTCGAATAAGTCTAGATTCTCTTCTACAGAACGATTTCTATATGGGCTATCTGTACCTGTTGTAGATGGTGTTCCTTTTTGAATAGCCATATCTTCAGAAGATTGACTATCAACATAAGCTTTATCTTTTTTAATTAATAAAACTGCCCAATCATATAATTGTTGAAAATAATCGGATGCATAACGCTCTTCTGACCAAGTATAACCTAACCATTCAACATCATTTTTTATTGCATCAACAAATTCTTGTTCTTCCTTTTCAGGATTAGTATCATCAAAACGTAAATTCACAGGAGATTGATAATCAAGTCCTAATCCAAAATTTAAAGCAATAGAACTTGCGTGACCAATATGTAAATAACCATTTGGTTCTGGTGGAAAACGAAAATGAAGTTTATTTTTTGATAGACCTGATTTTAAATCTTCTTCTATGATTTGTTCAATAAAATTTAGTGATTTTTCTTCTTTTTCACTTTCTTTATTTAGTTTATCATAAATAAAATAATATAGTATAAATTTATTGTCTTGATTGTTTTCTTTCAAAAAAGAATCTAAATATTCTTTAAATTTTATTTGTTTACCACTATCATTATTAAATATTTTTTTAAAAAATGAATTATTAATAACCTCATTCAAAGCTAATTGAGAATTTAAATCTTTAATACTATAATTTTTTTTATTAAAAATTTGAGGTCCAAAGCTTATAATAAATTTTTCTAAAAATAATCTGTCAATTTCAACTGAATTATTTTTTATTAAACTACTATCTTTTATTAATTCTTCTAAGTCGATGTTCATAATCATATATTTGTAATGCAAAGATAACTTTAAAAAAATTATTAATAAATCACTATTTTTGATAAAAAATACAAAATGGGAATTATTAAACTAAAAAATATTCGTACTTTTTCTTACCACGGATGTTTAATTGAAGAAGGAAAAATTGGATCTGACTATGAAGTGAATTTAGAAATTCATGCCAATTTAAGAAAATCTGCCGAGTCTGATCATCTTGCCGATACTGTTGATTATGTACATTTAAACAAAATTGTGGAAGAAGAAATGGCAATTAGATCTAAATTATTAGAACATGTTGCCAAAAGAATCATTACAAGAGTACTAGATGAGATTCCGATGATCACAAAAACAATAGTAGAGGTTTCTAAAATTAATCCTCCTATTGGTGGTGATGTTGAGTCGGTTACAATTAGAATGAAAGAAACTAGAAAGAAGTAAAATTATTTCTTTTAATAATTTTTAAAAATAGTTGGCTTTAAGTTTTTAAAATTTAAAGATTATGGTTACTTTTGCCATCCGTTCAACAATGGCGTCGTGGCCGAGCGGCTAGGCTGGGCTCTGCAAAAGCTCCTACTCCGGTTCGAATCCGGACGATGCCTCAAAAAGAGATACAGAAATGTGTCTCTTTTTTTTGTGCTTAATTTTTACTGCTTTATGTCAGACTTAATGGAGTTGAAGTCTTATATGAGAGTGTAATTATCTTTGTAAAATTTTTGAACTTTAATAAAGAGTTTCAAAGCTTTTAAACATAAAAAAACCTCTCATAATGAGAGGTTTAAAACTATACTTTGTAGTTATTAACAATTACTTTTCTATCTTCTCAAAAGCATGTTTAACCATTTCTTTTTCTTTTGGAAACCATCCTTGAATAATTAAAACAAAACCAAAAATCATTAGAACAACACTTATTCCTTTTTTAATTTTAAGAATATTAGATGGTGTCATCTTAGACTTTAATTGCTTTGCTAAAACAATTTTAATACAATCTATAACAAGATAAGTTACTACTACTGTAACAAAAAATGTCATCATTCTAGAAGTTTGCATTTCTAATTTTGGACCGATTGAAATAATGATCGCAACCCAAAAACCAAGAACTCCAATGTTAATAACGTTTAGGAAAAACCCTTTTACAAAAAGACTTCCGTAGTTTCTTTTGATAATATCACGGTCTATTTCTTCGTCATTTATTTTCTCCTCTTTCTTGAGTTGTACAAACGAAATAATACCATAAGCTAACATGATTATACCACCAAAAATGAAAAGAGCTGGTTTATCTTGTAAACTTTTAATTAATCTATAACTTCCTAAATAAGCTATAGCTATAAAGAAAATATCTCCTAGAATTACACCTAAATCAAAAACTAATGCAGCTCTAAAACCTTTGGTAATACTTGTTTCAAGTAATATAAAAAATACTGGGCCTACCATAAAGCTTAAAAATACTCCCCATGGAATCCCTGCTAAAATATCATTTATCATTAAAATACAATTTCGATTTATTCTTCTTTCTCTTCAATCTTACCGCCCAGAACCGTTTTTTGGTTAATTTGTTTAGGTTTACCATAGATGTAAATATAGCCTCCAGCGTTAACTTTTGCATCAACTAAGGTAGTAGCATAGATTTCAGCATTTCCTCCCGCAGAAACGTTTATTGTCGTTTGTGAGGTATGTAATGTTCTTGCTCTAAGAATTCCTCCTGAACCTAAATTAGCAACTTGTGTTTTAGCATCTCCAGATACTTTTATAATTCCTCCAGAAACAGCTCTTACTTTGGCATTATCAACATCTAAAATTACATTGATTTCTCCTCCTTCTTTAGAGTTTAAATCAATTGTTGTTTGCTTGAAAGTTTCTTTACTAGAAACAATACTTCCTTCGCTTACATCAATGCTTTCGATACGTTTGTAATAAAGCTGGATAGAAACATCATCTCCTGACATTAATTTAGGAAAAGGCATTCTTAGTTTTAGTTCTCCGTTTTTATTAACAACTTCTACTTCACTTTCTCTTTTTCCTTTTATAACTATCTTGTTTTCTGAACTTTCAATTAATGTAATACTCAATTTATCGAATACTTTCACTTTATCAAAATCCCCTAAACTTTTGGTTACCTGACCAAATGACATTTGTACAAATAAAATTGCAACTCCAATCAAAATCTTTTTCATGTTTTCCCTTTTAAATTTTTACTGTTTATTCTGCTCTTCTTAAAAAATGAAAATCTAATTGTTTTTTAACTAAATCGGCATTTTTAACTTTAACGTAAATCTCATCGCCTAATTGTAATATCTTATCTGAAGTAGCTCCAACAAGCGCATATTGTTTTTCATCAAATGTATAATAGTCATCTTTTATCTCTCTGATTCTTACCATACCTTCGCATTTATTAGAAACAATTTCAACATAAATTCCCCATTCTGTAACTCCAGAAATAACACCCAAGAATTCTTCATCTCTATGATCTTGCATGTATTTAACCTGCATGTATTTAATACTATCACGCTCAGCATTTGTAGCTAAACCTTCCATATTTGAACAATGTAAACACTTGGTTTCGTATGTTTCTTCATCTACAGATTTTCCTCCGTCTAGATAATACTGCAATAATCTATGTACCATAACATCTGGATAACGACGTATTGGTGAGGTAAAATGGCTATAATAATCAAAAGCTAAACCATAATGACCAATATTATCTGTCGAATATTTGGCTTTACTCATACTTCTAATAGCAAGAGTATCAATTAAGTTTTGTTCTTTTTTACCATTAACTTCTTCCATTAAAGCATTTAATGATTTAGATATATCTCCTTTATTTCGGAAATCTATCTTGTAACCAAACTTAGCAATAACCGATTGCATGGCTATTAATTTATCTTCATTTGGTTCATCGTGAATTCTATAAACAAATGTTTTCTTTTGTTTACCAATGTATTCGGCAACTTTTCTGTTTGCCAAAAGCATAAACTCTTCGATTAAATGGTTGGCATCTTTCGAAACTTTAAAATAAACTCCTTCTGGTTCTCCTTCGGCATTCAAATCAAATTTAACTTCGACTTTATCAAAAGAAATAGCTCCATTGGCCATTCTTTTCTTTCTTAAAATCTTTGCTAATTCATCCAGTTTTAAAGTTGCATTTACAATTTCGTCCGAAACTACATAAGAACTTCCTGTAATAGAAGTTTCTTCTGGAATTGTATTATCTTTTGTTTCAATAATATATTGTGCTTCTTCGTAAGCAAATCGCTGATCAGAGTATATTACTGTTCTACCAAACCATTGGTTAATAACTTGTGCATTTTCTGATACTTCAAAAACTGCCGAGAAAGTATATTTCTCTTCGTTAGGTCGTAATGAACATGCAAAGTTAGATAACACTTCAGGAAGCATTGGTACTACTCTATCGACTAAATATACTGATGTTGCACGTTGATAAGCTTCATCATCAAGGATAGTTCCTTCCTCCAGATAATACGAAACATCGGCAATATGAATACCTATCTCGTAATTTCCGTTTTCTAATTTCTTGAAAGATAAGGCATCATCAAAATCTTTTGCATCTTTTGGATCTATCGTAAACGTAAGCGTATCACGCATATCACGACGTTTAGCAATTTCGCTTTCTTGTATAGATGTATCTATTTTTTGTGCATAAACCTCTACTTCTACTGGGAAATCTGATGGTAAACCGTATTCAGCCAGAATAGCATGAATCTCAGTATCGTGTTCTCCAGGTTTTCCTAAAACTTTAACTACTGATCCAAACGGACTATCAGCTCTTTTTGGCCAATCTTCTATCGTAACTAAAACAACATCACCATTTTGTGCCTCACCTATTTTATCTTTTGGAATAAAAATATCAGTGTACATTTTAGGATTTGCAGTAGAAACAAAAGCGAAGTTGTTCTGAATGTCAATAACTCCAACAAAGTCAGTTTTATTTCTTTCAATTACTTCAATTACTTCTCCTTCAGGACGTTTCCCTTTTCTTCTATTATAAACGTAAACTTTTACTTTATCTTTATCTAGTGCACGATTTAAATTATTTGTGGGGATAAAAACATCTTCAGTAAAATCAGGACAAATAAAATATGCTGTTTTACGACTTGTCATATCAATCGTACCTTCGTAATAATCCTGACTAATTGCTTTGATTAAATATTTACCTGGTTCTGATTCTACAATCTTATTTTGAGAAGCCAGAATCTTTAAATCTTTTATAATTTGGTTACGACTTTTAGTATCGTCTAGTTCGAGCTTCGCTCCTATTTGTTTGTAATTAAATGGTTTATTAGCATGTTGCGATAAAATTTTTATAATCTTACTTGAGAAATCTTTCTCATTCTTTATCGGTTTTCTAATTTTCTTACTCATATATCTTTTCTTATAAGGTTTAAAATTACAAAGAAGATATCAGATAATACTTTTTAGGGTACATTTTATTAAAAATATAACTTTCAAAGGGAGACATTTATTGATTTTCAAAGGTCATTTGTAATTAGCATACTTAAATTACTGTTAGCTACAAATTTTTAGTAATGCTCATTTCGTATCTTTACGAAAAGACCTTTATGGAAAGCTTTAAAACTATTGCTACATTCAATTATCTGCACGAAACAGTCGTTCTAAAACACTTACTAGAACAAGATGACATTCCATACTACCTGGAGAACGAAATGACCTTATCAGTGGCTCCTTTTTACTCAGCAGCTTTGGGCGGGATCAAACTCAACGTTCATCCAGAGGATTTCGAAAGAGTTCAGGAAATTCTTGACAACCTCAATAATCCACTTTCAATCGTATAAATTCAAATTCTCAAATTTTTTTTCTTTTTAAATTTTCAAAGTTGTCAACATATATTATATATAT
>NZ_NCWQ01000130.1:0-7667 GCF_002156885.1 Flavobacterium sp. AJR
TCCTTTTAAGGGAGCCATATCTAAAAAAGAGAATGTTTTTGAAGTGATATTATCTATTGTGTTAATAACACCTTCTGAATTATTAATTATTTTTATTATCTCAATTCTTTTGATGTTGTACAAGCTGAAAAGACTGGCATTAATTTTTATTTTATTCTCTTCATAAACTTCTGCTAAAGCTAATTCGAAATAACAATTTGAGTTTTGTACATACTGTAATGTTGACTCACTTTTTATTCCTTCGATATTGTCAAATACAGGAATAACAGTGTGAGTTTTTTCATCTGTATAGGTGTAAGTTGTGTTTGTTGTTTGTTCTTTAAATTCCAAATAATCTCCTGTCAATTGATAAATATTAAATGAAGATACATCGGCAGGTTTGTCCCAATTAATTTCTGTTGTGCCATCACAAACTAAGCTGGTACTGATATTTAAATCATAAGATATTGTAAAACTATCGGATATATAATCGGTATTATCAATGGTCATTTTCAATTTTGCCTTTGAAAATTTTTGTTCTGCAGGGGCATAGGTAAATTGTTCCGTATTTAAATTTATATCATTTGCGAGAATTTCCCAAGTCTGCCCATTATTATAACTAATAGATAATTGTCCAGGGATATTAGAAAATGAAGAATTCCATTTGAAAGGGGAAATAGTTTTGCCATCATAAGGGAAATTATCATTATTAACTGGGTAATTCCATTCAAATCGATTTTCCAATTCATATTCGTATGCGATGCTGTATTCCTGAGATGTGTTAGATATGTATGAGCCAATAATATTGATGGTATAAGATCCAGATGCGGGATTTTCAATAGTAACTTGCTCTATAGTATTAATTTTATCTTTTCCTCTTACAGCTTGCTGCTGTGGGGAGTCAGGATTAAGAATCCATGGTAAAAAAGTGGTGTTGTCGGCCGACTTAACCTCCATATCTAAATCGTTTACCAAACTTATATTACTGTTGATTGCAGCCGGCAAATCGTTCCAAACTAATGTGATTTTTAAGTTTTTTGTATTTGGAGGGAGGGAAATGGTATGCAAATTTGTTTGTCCGGATGTCAAATTACCTGATATAATTTTATTTTCACTGATTGTTCTTAAACTTTTATCAGCATTGATATTACCATAACCATAGGTAAAATCTGGACCTATGTTCCCTAAATCTTTTGCACTATTAATTAAAATTACTTTTGTTAGGGAATTAGATAAAGAGATATTATTTATAGTTTTATAATGTTGTTTCATTAATGCAATAATCCCTGTAGCTATTGCTGTAGAATTTGAAGTTCCTTGCGTACTGTAGGCTACTAACTCAGGTTTTATTCGACCGTCATAAGCTGGTCCTTTTGAAGAAAACGGCATAATTACTTCGTTTTGATCAATACACCCTACTGCGATACTGTTTTTGGATTGCTTGAAATTACCAGTAATAGATTTATAACCTTGAAGTCCGCTATTGCCAGAAGAAAAACAATGAGTCAAATTAGGATTTAAGAATAATTGAGAATCATAAGCATTGGCCAGAGAACCATAAAAATTCTCAATATTGGTACCGTAGGAATGATTTTGAATAGTAACATCTTGAAAAGATGCTATTTCATCAGGATAGATATTCAAAAAGTCAGACGATTGTATTTTGGCCTTTTGAGCAACTCCTTTTCCTAGTGCAGAACTATTTCCTAATCCAGTAACTATAGTTGCCATAGCTGTTGCATGGCTCGATACAATAGCCGATTCTGTTTGAGAAGGAATGTGTTTGTTTAGTAGGTCAATATCATTTACATCAAATAAATCATCTTTGATACCTACAATTTGGTTTTCGCCTGTTATAAGAGGAAAATTAGTATTGGCTTTATTTATAGAATTGATACTAAAATTTTGATCGATTATTTTAGATTCAACTTTTGGTTGAAGGGACTCTTGCGAAATAGAAGATACACTGCTCAAAGTTATAATGTGGTCAATAATTTTTTTTGAATCACTTTTTATGATTATAAGATGGTTATTTAGTATTTCGATCTCAGAAATGTTGATTGTTTTTAAATCTGTAATTAATGATTTGATACTATCAGTTGCTATTATATATTGCTTGTCTTCGGTGTGATTTGAAAAATTGGATGGTAATTTCCATAAGCTATTTACTGAGCGTGTTTTCTTTAAAGGTTGATTAGATTTTAAATTTTCAACTATACAAAAAGTACTATCCAATTTTTTTACAACTTTGTATTTATTGTGATGTGCATTTTCTAAAGATGTAAAATAGTATTTCTCAAATTTTGTTTCGTTTTCTTTTTCTATGTATTGTTTCCATTTTTCAGAGCTTTGAGAGAGACTGATTGTCGTTATCATAAAAAAGAGAAAAGTAATTTGTGTCTTCATTTACAGTAGATGTTGGGGCAATTTTAAACATTTTTATTAATGAATTTAGATAAATCAAAGATGAAATTTGTGCTTAATGTTTTCTATCTGAAATGTTTATCCGTTGTAGGTAAATCAAAGTTATTAAATTATTTGAAAAAAAAATATTAGTTTTTATTTCATTCTAAAACTTCAAAATCTATACGAGTAATATTCTCTTTTTATAACTCTGTTCGTCTAAATGTTATGTGAAATTGTATAGTATTTTTTTTACACATGCTAATCAAAATAAGATATCTGAATAGTATTATTGTGTGTAACCAATTGATTTGTATTTAATTATTGATTTTACAGGACTTCTATTAATAATCGGATAATTATTACTAAACAATCCGTATAAAATAATTTAACAAAAAATGTTAAATTTGTTAAATAATTGTTTTATCAGTATTTTAAGATTAAAAATTATATAAATTTGATTATAAATATTACTAATATTTTGTAAAGCCCCTATTTACCAATTTATTATTAACAACCCCAAAAAACCTATTATGAAAAAAATTAAATCAATTTTAGCCTTGTCATTTATAGCGTTAACGCTGTTATCCTGCAACAAAGAAGACGAGACAGATCAATCAAATCAAGGATCTCTTAAAGTAACGCCAGAGGTGCTAAATAAAATTAGATCACTTTCATTAAATTCCACAGATGTTCAAGTGATTAAAAACACTAAGTTAGATGGTACCACTGAGGATGCGTTTCTTATAGAAGGATGTATTGTAATGTCGGAAGATCAATTAAACAAAATGGATCTTCATGGAGGTATTACCACAGAACAATACCGTACTACTAATTTAGTATCTACTCCAAAAACTATCAAAATTGTTGGATTATCAGGGACTGGTACAACAGCTTTAAGTACAAATATGCGTGCAGGATTGCAAGCAGCAGTAAACAGATATAATAATTTAGGATTGACTATTAAATTTACTCTAACTTTTAGTTCAAGTACTTCAGGTGCAAACATTGTTGTAAGAAGACAAACCGGATCTGCAGGTGGAGTAGCAGGTTTCCCTTCAGGTGGAAATCCTTATAATTCAGTTACATTATATTCTGGGTTAGATACGTATTCAACAGGTGTAAATGCACACGTAGCTGCACATGAAATCGGCCATTGTATTGGTTTACGTCATACAGATTGGTTCAGCCGTCAAAGTTGTGGACAGAATTCAAACGAAGGTACTGCTGGTGTGGGAGCAATTTTAATTCCAGGAACACCTTCAGGATATGATGCAACTTCTTATATGAGAGCATGTTTTAGTTCAAGTGAGACAGGAGCTTTTAATTCTAATGATGTTACAGCTCTGAATTATTTATATTAGAAATTGAATTAGAGTTCTCTTTACAAAATATTAGGAGGCTGTTTCATAACTTGTGAAGCAGCCTCTTTTTTTATTAAATGTCCCTATTCTAATTGCTTTACAATATGAATAGTGCAAGATTTTAAAGTATTGATTCGGAAATTAATTATAGAATAGAATCTGGACAAAGTAAAAAATATTGCTTACTATTTTGAGTTTGGGTCATTTGGTATTTGTATACGATAAATTAACATATTAAATTCGATAGTAATAAAGGGAGAATTATATGAAAGACTTCCTTGGGCCTCTAATGTATTTATTGTTGCTTAGGTTATGTTCTGTGTGTATTTAAGGCGTTACGATACTGCCATAAAAGTTAATATGATAATTTTATCAACATTTTTCAGTTGAATTTATAGTTTAACTTTTTTAAAATGAATGTTGTAATTTGTTTTTTTATTTATAATCAAAATTAAATAATTTCTTGGTAAATAGAAAAGAGTACTAAATAACTAAGTGTTTAATTATTGCTTTGATAAAAATAATTTGATCTATGAAGTTCCAAATTTAGTAGATTTGTATGGCAACTCAACAGAATTAGAATTTACGCTTTTAGATTTTTGATCCCGGAAATGTTTTAGAACAAACCCCTGAGCTCAAGAAAAGGTATATGTTAACATAGAAACTCATAGTTAACTTACCTAAAGAGGTTTTGTCTTTTTAACTGCAACAATATAGAATTCGCTTGGGACACAAAGAGCATATCGGATTTTACTGGTTTGATGTAGTAAGACAAACTTAGGAAAAGAGCGATGCCTGATTTGAATGATGTTTTTAAATAATAAGTAGTTAATGATTTATAACAAAGAAAATTTTCCTGAAGTAACTTCTGAACGTAATTTAACTGCTACTATTTTTGTGTATATACTGTTCGGACTTTTGTGTATCGCAATGCTTTGTTTATTTATAGGGCTTCCTTTGAGCATTCAGCTGGAACATAATAGCCGCTTATCTATCGGCGAGATGATCTTCGATCTAATATACTTCTCCATACTTCTTTGGGGTATCTGGGCTCTTTGCAAGAACTACAAGCGCCAAAAACTTAAAAAAATCATCCTCATTTCTGTAGATCAATATGGTATACATCATCACCAATACAATGGCATTATCCAGAGTATTTTATACAAGGAGCTTGAAAGGAGCAGAGAAGCTTATGTGAGTGATATCGATAGAAAAATTGGAACAAAATATTCTCCGGGATATATTTTCGGTTTTAAAGAAGGCAAACAGATTCCCATTGATTTTTCTAAACCTGAGAATGGAATGACCTATATCCCAAAAAATAAATATCATCTAATTGGACATTTTCTGCAGGGCGTTACTTTATTTTCCCCACATATAAAAATTTCTCAGGCCGTCTATGCTGATTATTTTATAAATCCCGCCACTTTTGAATTCAATAAAAAAGCTCAAATAATTACCTATATACTAGTTCTTATTTTCTTAATGATCATCCTGATTGCAATCGATTTGTTTACAAAATATACTAAAGGCTTTTCGATATTGTTTTAAATGACGGAATTTTTATACAAGAAAAAAGAGGAGACTTTAATAGTGTAAAAATGGTACATGTCCCAGTTTAAAGTTCTTAAACAGATCAATAATTTATTATAGTAAATGGATTGTTAATAGTAATGTAAGGTAATTTTAAAAGTGCCATAACCTCTGTTTTAATATTACATTGTTTTTTTGATATAAAAATTTTTTTATGGAAAACAACAATGATTTAAGCAGAAGAAGGTTTCTTAGAAATTCTTTATTGGCCGCCGGAGGAGTTTTTATCGCTCCACTTATTGAAAGCTGTAGTGACGATGATAAAACCGATAACAGCGGTTCGCCAGACGGAATGAAAAATGAAGGGTTTGAGACAGGAGTAGCCAGTTTTGACCCTACTGAAACAGGAGTGATTATCTGGACAAGATATTCAATAGGTTCAGATGCTGAAATTACCTGGGAGCTAAGTAAGGATGTTGCATTTTCTGAAATAACAAGAAAAGGGCAGGCCGGAGCATCTTCTATAAATGATTTTACAATAGCGGTAGATGTTCAGAATATTTCTTCCAATACAAAATATTATTATAGATTTTATAATGCCAAAACTAAACAGGTAACTGTTATAGGAGAAACGCGTACGCTGCCATCTAAAACAGATCTTGTAAATGATGTAAAAATGGCTGTTGTTTCCTGTTCTAATTTTCCAGCTGGACTTTTTAATGTATATGGAGCGATTGCTTCTTCAGATGCTGATGTAGTGGTACATCTTGGAGATTATATTTACGAATATGCGCCAGGACAGTATGGAACAAATCCTTTTACAAACCCACTGGGTAGAGAACATAAACCCGCCAGGGAGATTATAGGTCTCAGTGATTACAGAGAGCGTTACAGACAATATAGAGGGGATAAAAATCTTCAGCTGCTTCATCAGAAAAAACCTTTTATATGTGTTTGGGACGACCATGAGTTTGCTAACGATACCTATAAAACCGGCGCAGAAAATCATCAGCCTGCCGAAGGGGATTTTCAGATGAGAAAAATGGCAGCTTTTCAAGCCTACAGTGAATATATTCCGCTTAAAACAGGAAAAGATCTTAGAATTTACAGAAGTTTTAATTTCGGTAATATTCTTTCTCTTTACATGATGGATACTAGAGTTATTGCGAGAGATAAGCAGATGAGTTATTCAGATTATATTGATAATGGCGGAAATTTTGATCAGACAAAATTTAAAACTGATCTGTTAAGTACCAGTAGAAGATTAATTGGAAGCGAACAAATGACTTGGTTGGGATCACAGATCAATGTAGATACTGCTAAGTGGAAAGTATTGGGCCAACAGATCTTAATGACAAAAATGATGATTCCTGCAGAGCTGCTGATGCTTTTGAATCAAGTTTTAGCAGAAGTGGATCATTTCGGAAGTGCACAGCCAGCGACCATGCAGGCTCTTATTAGTGCAATCTCTGAACTTGTTGTTATTAAAATGAGACATAAACAAAGTGATCCTTCTTTAACTGCTCAGGAAATTGCGAGAGTTACGACAACTTTGCCATATAATTTGGATGCCTGGGATGGTTATTCTGCAGAAAGAGAACAGCTCTATAGCATGCTTTCTGGAAAAAATGTTGTGGTTTTAGCCGGAGATACTCATAATGCCTGGATGGGTAAACTTACCGATATGCAAGGGAAATTTATAGGAACTGAAATAGCGTGCAGTTCTGTTTCATCGCCAGGATTGGAAGCTTATCTTGGAATTACATCCGACCCTAAAAAGGCGATAGAATTAGCACAGGCATTTACAGTGCTGATAGATGATTTAGAATATGCAAATTTGTATAAACGTGGATACACATATCTTAAATTTACGTCATCTGTTTCTGAAGCTGAATGGCGATTTGTAGATAGTGTAACAAGTGAAACTACCAATACTGTAACAGAAAAAAAATATACCATAGCATAGAAATCTCATTCGATAATGATTGAAGTTTTTTCAGAAGTTTCAAAAATTAAGTGAATTAAATCGGAGCAGGAGTAATCGTGTTCCGATTTTTTTTTTATTCTATAGCTTTGAATATTTCTAAACTAAGCATTGATAATTGATGTGTTAATAAATGTAAGATGAAATCAACGGAAGAGTTTTGTATGCATAAGTTTCTATCAAAATTTATTGATATTAAATCGTAATGATAGATAGGCTTAACTTTTTTTTGGTAGAAAAGGTATCAACCCCAATCCAAATGTGCCACGATTTTGGATCAAGAACAAAACCTGGGGAGGAATGTCAAAATAAAATAAGAACTTTGTAATCTAAGAATTTGAGATGACTCCTATAGACCTTTTAAAATTTATGCTGCCTGATTTTTTAGTAGAACACTTTGAAAT
>NZ_NCWQ01000131.1:0-7428 GCF_002156885.1 Flavobacterium sp. AJR
AATAATGTAATTAAACACAAATAGAAAGAATTTAGTTACAAAAATAAAGAAATTCAGGCTTCAATCTTTGCAATTTTTCTTTTTTTTACAAGGACTTTTTATATTTTTGCATTACTATGGCAAAACAAGACGATTTATTTAAGAATGTAGTTTCGCACGCAAAAGAGTACGGATTTATTTTTCCGTCGAGCGAAATATACGATGGTTTAAGTGCAGTATATGATTACGCGCAAAACGGAGTAGAGTTAAAGAAAAACATCCGTGAATATTGGTGGAAATCAATGGTTCAGATGAATGAGAATATTGTAGGCTTAGATGCCGCAATATTAATGCATCCAACAACCTGGAAAGCTTCAGGCCACGTTGATGCCTTTAATGATCCGTTAATTGATAATAAAGATTCTAAAAAAAGATATAGAGCTGACGTTCTGGTAGAAGATTATGCTGAAAAGTTAAATCTAAAAGCTAAAAAAGAAATCGAAAAAGCGAGTGCTCGTTTTGGAGATGCTTTCAACGAACAGGAATTTGTAACTACAAATGCCAGAGTAATTGAATATTTAGCTAAAGAAAAAGAAATCAGAGAACGTTTAGGACGCTCTTTAGGTAATGGAGATTTAGAAGATGTTAAAGCTTTAATCGAAGAACTAGAAATTGCAGACCCAGAAACTGGATCTAGAAACTGGACAGATGTAAAGCAATTCAACTTAATGTTTGGTACTAAGTTAGGAGCATCTGCAGAGTCTGCAATGGACTTGTATTTACGTCCAGAAACAGCTCAGGGTATCTTTGTGAATTTCTTGAATGTACAAAAATCAGGAAGAATGAAAGTTCCTTTTGGAATTGCACAAACAGGAAAAGCGTTTAGAAATGAAATCGTTGCAAGACAATTTATTTTCCGTATGCGTGAATTTGAACAAATGGAAATGCAATTTTTTGTACGTCCAGGAGATGAAATGCAATGGTATGAGCACTGGAAAACGACACGTTTAAACTGGCATTTATCTTTAGGTTTAGGAAAAGAAAACTACCGTTTTCATGATCATGAAAAATTAGCACATTATGCTAATGCAGCTGCGGATATCGAGTTTAATTTCCCTTTTGGATTTAAAGAATTAGAAGGAATTCACTCTCGTACAGATTTTGACTTAAAAGCGCATGAAGAATTCTCTGGTAGAAAACTACAGTATTTTGATGCTGAATTAAATCAAAATTATGTTCCTTATGTGGTAGAAACTTCAGTAGGATTAGATAGAATGTTCTTAGCAGTTTTTGCAACTTCATTAAAAGAAGAAACATTAGAAGATGGTTCTACAAGAACAGTCTTGAAACTACCAGCAGTTTTAGCACCTACAAAAGCAGCAGTTTTACCATTGGTAAAGAAAGATGGCTTACCTGAAATTTCTAAAAAAATCATCGAAGATTTAAAATGGGATTTCAATGTTTCTTATGATGAAAAAGATGCAGTAGGAAGACGTTATAGAAGACAAGATGCATTAGGAACTCCTTTTTGTATTACAGTTGATCACCAAACTATCGAGGATCAAACAGTTACAATCCGTCATAGAGATACAATGAAACAAGATCGTGTAGCTATTGCCGATTTAAGATCAATTATCGAAAATGAAGTTTCGATGAAAAATTGGTTAATGAAAATGTAAAATAAGAATCGATTATTAGTATAATCGATAATTAAAAATAAGAAAAAAGCTTCTCAAATGAGAAGCTTTTTTTGTTTAGAAAAGGTATGTTTTAAACATGCAAAAAATAGAGATAATATATTAAAGAAGACTTTATTTTGTGCATTTCATCGGATATATTTGCAGTTCGTCTTAATGTGTTAACATTTGTTTAAAATATATTAACAATAAAATCTTTAAAAAAAGGAAATATGTAAATTTAATTGCTTTATTAAAGCTAAAAATAAGATTTTATTGTTGAAATTCCAATGAAGGAGATAAATTTGCATATAATTATCAGTTCGGTTCTTGTAAAATAATACCACTAAATCTACAAAAGCATTGAAAAATTATTCATACATTATTATTGATGATAATCAAGAAAGTGTTCTAAAAACCAAGGAATTAGCAGATGGTTTTTCAGAGCTAATTTTTGTTGCTATTGCAAATACATATCAGCAAGGATTAAATTTAGTTTTAGAGCATAACCCAAATATTATATTTCTTGAGATAGATCCAAAAGATAATACAAGTAATCTTTCGTTATTATTTATAAATGAGCTTTATCATTATTTGCGGATTGTTCCTAAAGTTATTATTACAACCACCAAAAAAGATTTTGCTTTTGATGCGATTAAGTATGGCGTAATGGATTATTTGCTAAAACCACTTAAACGGGCAGATTTACTCAAAACGATTTTAAAACTAGATTGGCCTAGTTATGAGGTAAATTTAATTAGCAATCAAACCGTTCAGGATTTTAAAACCTCGCTTAAAGGAGATGCTATCGAGGTACAAAAAATTAATCAATCTTTAGTGTTATGTGTTAAATCGTATGGAGATTATCGATACATTCAAGCAAAAGATATTACCTATATTCAGGCAGATAATAATTCGACAGATATTTATTTGAATACAGGAGAAATGATAACAGCTTTTAAAACATTAAAATATTTTGAAGCTATTTTATTACATCCATTTATACGCATACACAACAGTTATATCATCAACAGAAACCATATTGCGAGGATACATACTGGGAACTCAGTTTGTTACATAAAAAACTCTACAAAAAAACTACCATTTTCTAAGACTTATAAAAGAAATGTAGAGATAATAATTGCCGAATTTGCTAACGGAAACTATATAGAGGTCTAGCAACTAAGTATTTACACGTATTTGACCTACGTACACTACCATTTGGCAGCATTCCACCATATATGCCTTTTTACAGAGTTGAAAAGGGGATTACAGTACTAATTTTACACCATGATTTAGCAATAAGCGATCATTTAAAACGTAAAAAAATACTAACAATAAAAATCCCCAGATTATGAAAACTTCAATCACAACAATCGCATTATTTTCTTTAGCATTAGTAGCAACATCTTTTACTACTCCAGAAACAACTAAAAACATTTCATTAAATGCAAAAAGTGAGATAATACCACCTATTGATGGCGGTGGATCAGCAGGAGGAGGAAGAAAACAAGATGTCTACATTGATTTATCTATTGATGGTGGTGGATCAGCAGGAGGAGGTAGAAAACAAGATAATGGTTATATGTTAGATTTGTCAGCAACTAACAGTTATAGACAGCCTATTGATGGTGGTGGATCAGCAGGAGGAGGAAGAAAACAAGACTAGAACAAAGAGTTTATATGTAAAAAAAGGCTGTCAATTTTTTGACAGCCTTTTTTTGTGTCTATAGTTTTAGTATTTTTGATAAAAGCCAAATGTACTATTGAAAAAAATCTACCCTATATTATTGTTATTAGTTTTTGTTTTTTTGGGCTGTACCAAGAAAAGCATTGTCGACAACAATGTGGCTTCCTCTGTAGATAGTTTGTCTCTTTATTTGTCATTGGCAAATGATATCAACGTGCCATTTAAGTCCAAACAAGAGTATAATAAAAAAGCATTCGATATAATTATCAATCAAAAAGATGATTCGGTTAATAGAGTAAATTTATTTAAAGTAGCCAATCGGTATTATAATATGAATGATTGGAATGCCTATCGAGAAACAACAAAACTCATACTAGAACGATCAAAAAATAACCTTGATACGGTTAGTATGGCTAAGGCCTATGCTTATTTAGGAGATTACTATAGTTTTAAAACAGTTCCTGATAGTGCTTTTAGGAACTACTATAAGGCAGAGAAATTGTACATCCGGATTAATGATGACTATAATCTTGCCAGAACTTTTTTGAGTAAGGCAACTCTGCAATATAACATAAGCGATTTTTTTGAGAGTGAAATAATGGTTTTTAAAGCCTTGCGGCTTTTGAAGCGTCAGAAAAAAGTAAGTTATTTATTGCATGAATCCTATAATCTTTTAGGGATTTTATACAAGGAGCGAGAAGAATATGATAAGGCTTTGGAATTTAATAATAAGGCTTTAGTTATTCTTGAAGATAAATCAATCCCATTAGATCTTCAGCTAAAAGCGACTTCGCTAAATAATATTGGCTTTGTTTATTTAAGTATGAATGATTATAAAAAAGCAAAAATATATTTTCAAAAAGGATTAGAACAAAAAAACTTATTTAAGGAAAAACTTATATTATATGCTATGTTATATGATAATTTGGCTTATTCTAAATTTAAGTTGCATGAGTCTGAAGGACTTCCAGATCTATTTTATAAATCTTTGAAAATTAGAGATAGTCTAGATCTTAAGTCAGGGGTCATATCTAGTAAAATACATTTATCTGAGTATTTTGCTTATAAAAAAGATACTTCAAAAGCAATGCAATATTGTAAAGATGCACTTAAGTTATCCCGAAATTCGAATAGATTAAGAAATACACTTGAGGCACTTAAGCAAATGGCTCTTGTGGATCCAACAAATGCATCGGTTTATTCGAAAGAATATATACAGATAAATGAAAAAGCACAAAAAGCAGAAAGAAAGATGGGAGAAAAATTTTCCCGAATAGAATATGAAACGAATGAAATAAAAGATGAAAATACGAGTTTAAATGTTCAGAACCGAACATTGATATATGTTTTTAGTATCTGTGGTTTATTAGGACTCTTTTTTTATGTTTATTTGGCACAAAAAGCCAAAAATAGAGAGCTGCTTTTTAAACAGCAGCAACAGATAGCCAATGAAGATATTTATAACCTGATGATTTCGCAACAAAATACAATTGAAGCTATTCGAATTAAAGAGAAGAAAAAGGTAGCCCAAGATTTACATGATGGTGTTTTAGGGCGAATGTTTGGGGTTAGGATAAGTTTAGACAGTTTAGATAAAGTAGATGATGCAGCAGCAGCAGTAAAGCGCAAAAAATATTTATCAGATTTAAAAGAAATTGAGCAAGATATTCGGGAAATTTCGCATGATTTAAACAAAGAGAAATCAGAATTGATTAATAATTTTGTAATGATTCTTGATAAGTTATTGGAAAATCAAAGAGTTACTTTTAAATCAAAATTAATCTCGAGTATTGATTCAAGTATAAGATGGGATTTGGTAAGTAACTCCATTAAAATAAATCTGTACAGAATTATTCAGGAAGCATTGCAAAATTGTAATAAATATGCACAAGCAGAAACAATAAAAATAGAGCTTAAAAATGAAGTAAATCATTTGGCGTTGTTGATAAGTGATGATGGAGTAGGATTTAATGTAAATAGAACCAAAAAAGGAATTGGTTTGCAAAATATTTTCTATCGAGTAAAAGAATGCGATGGAACCGTTGATATAAAATCTAATAAAGCAGATGGAACAGTTATAGTAATTAAAATTCCAATTGATCAAAAAATAAACCTTCAGCATAATGACAACTGATAAACCTCCAGTAGAAATAATTAAGAATAACATATTTATAGTAGATGATCATCCTTTTATAATTGAAGGGTACAAAAATGCGATTACGAGATATAATCCTAAAGAATATGAATTTTTAATTACTCAGGCCAAAGATTGTAAATCGGGTTACGAGGTAATTATGGATCCTGCAACAACAAGTTTTGATATTGCATTTCTAGACATTAGTATGCCTGCTTATGAAGAAATGGAAATATATTCGGGAGAAGATTTAGCAAAGCTGATTATGGAACATATGCCAAATTGTAAAATAATTTTGCTAACAATGTACACCGAATTACTTAAGATAAAAACAATCATTAGAACAATAAATCCTAGAGGATTAATCATAAAGAATGATTTAACATTTGATGAGTTATTATTTGCTTTTGATAAAGTGATGAAAAAAAAGACTTACTACAGCCAGTCGGTTGTTGAAATGTTAGAAAAATCACCAAAAGACTCCATCGAAATTGATCAGATTGACGAACAAATTCTGTTTCATTTATCCAAAGGAACTAAAACAGACGAAATGCCACATTACATTCCCATTTCTTTGAAAGCTACAATAAGAAGAATAGAAAATTTAAAAGAATTGCTAAAAGTAACAGACGGTACAGATGATGATTTAGTACACGAAGCCAGGAACAAAGGACTTTTATAAACAGCGCTTCTATAAAATAAAAAAAGACATCTGATAAGATGTCTTTTTTTATGGATATATGTAATTATTCGCTTAAAGCATCCCATCCGCGGGCTTTTAAAGCAATTTTTGTATTAGCACGAGTTACTAAATGAATCCCTTCGCTTTCTTGCGTCATATGACCAATAATTGAGAAGTTTGGATTTGCTTTTATCTTTTCAAAATCTTCCATTGCAATAGTAAAAAGTAATTCGTAATCCTCTCCACCATTAATCGCAACAGTTGTACTATCGATATTAAATTCTTCACAAACACTTATGAATTGTGGATCTAGCGGCAATTTATCTTCATATAAGTTACAACCTACTTTAGATTGTTTGCACAAATGAATAATCTCCGACGATAATCCGTCCGAAATATCAATCATAGATGTTGGTTTAATCTCCAAGGCATGTAACAAAGTACGAACGTCTTTGCGAGCTTCAGGTTTTAATTGGCGTTCTATTAAATAAGTATAGGCATCTAAATCAGGTTGCGAATTAGGATTTACCTGAAAAACTTGTTTCTCTCTTTCTAGAACCTGTAATCCCATATAAGCAGCTCCAATATCGCCAGTTACAACCAATAAATCAGTTTGTTTAGCGCCATTACGATATACGATTTCATTTTCATCGGCTTCACCAATAGCAGTAATACTAATGATTAATCCTTTTTGAGATGAGGTAGTATCACCACCAATTACATCTACATTATATTCTTTGGCAGCATGCGTGATTCCTGCAAATAATTCTTCTAGAGCTTCTAATGGAAAACGATTAGAAACAGCTACAGAAACAGTTATTTGTGTTGGTTTAGCATTCATGGCACAAATGTCTGAAATGTTTACCACCACAGCTTTGTAACCTAAATGTTTTAAAGGCATATAAGCCAAATCAAAATGCACACCTTCGATTAATAAATCGGTAGAAACGACTACTTTTTTGTCTTTAAAATCTAATACAGCAGCATCATCGCCAATACTTTTTAAAGTAGATTCTTGTGTAACATCAAAGTTTCGTGTTAAGTGCTCAATTAGTCCAAATTCGCCTAATTGCGCTATGCTGGTACGTTGTGGGTTTTTATCTTCAATCATTTTGTTACGGTACTAAATTTCTTAGGTGCAAAGGTACAAAGATGCAAAGGTTTTGACTAATTAAAAAGAAGGCCATTTACTAGAGGTATTTGTTTTAAGTAAAATTTGTTTAGCCTTTTGTGTTTTTATGTCAATATAAAGATTTTTTAAAGAAAA
>NZ_NCWQ01000132.1:0-7299 GCF_002156885.1 Flavobacterium sp. AJR
AAAAGTTACCTCAAGTAACAACGACCTTAAGGTGGTTATTGCGGCGGGGCTCACCTCTTCCCATCCCGAACAGAGTAGTTAAGCCCGCCTGCGCAGATGGTACTGCAGTTATGTGGGAGAGTATGTCGTCGCCTTTCTTTAGAATCCTCATCAAGTAATTGATGAGGATTTTTTTTTGGATATAATTCAAATAAAATATATACAAAAATGACTGTTTTGTGAAAAGGTTGTTTTGTAAAATTCCGCAAAAGAAAACACAAAGTTACGCGAAGAGCTTTTTGAAAGCTTTCAAAATCCCACTATCGTGTTTGTGTATATTTTCTCTTATGCAATATTGTCACTCTGAGGAACGAAGGGTCTCCATAAGAAACTAACGTAAAACATATCTAAAATTTGTGTTTACAGATATAGAGGAAGTTTCTACTAGTTTGCGATTATTAACGTCTTTATTACGCTAGAATGGTTGTGTTTGGATCCGTTTTAGTGTTGTAGGATATATATCTTAAGTTTGGTTTTAAGATTTTTTAATAGAAATTTGGACTGTATTTTTGCCAAGAACTTGTTCTTAATTCTTTAAGAGTGTATAAGTGATTGGTTTGGGGATAATTTATCAGTTTGCAATGTACGTTGAAGTGTAATATGAAAAATGATGACCATTATAATTTTGAATAAAAAAGTTTTAATGGTTATCTGAATTACTCAATTTTCACTTGTAGTAATTGTTCTAATTGCTCTCTGTCTTTTATATAGATATTTCTTTTATCTATAATAATAGCGCCCTGTTCTTTAAATTGTTTAAGGCTTCTACCCAGACTTTCTTGTGATGTCCCAATGAGATTGGCTAAGTCATCACGTGTTAAGTCAATACCTTTGACAGTTAGTGAATTTCGATTGAATCTATTTTCCAACAATAGTAAAAATAGTGCCAATCGCGCATTTTGATTCTTTTGGGCCAATACTGTAATGATGTTTGCCAGAACTCCAAATTCATGACTAATATTCTTAATAACTTTTTGCTGTAAAGCAGGGATTTCTTGAAGTAGTTTCAAAAAATCATCCTTAGCTATAAAATTCACTTTTAAATCTTCGAGTGCCTCACAGGAGTCTTGATATCTTTCTTGTCCAAGTAGGGCGTGATATCCCAGTACATCATCTGATGTGTAAATGTAAAATATTTGTTCGTCACCAGTAAAACCGCGCTTAAATTTTTTGGACTTACCATTTTTTATTTGATAAATACCAGTAGGAATACCACCTTCGTAAAAAAGCATACTTCCTTTTTTTATGTTAAGGGGTTCCATAACACTTTCTACTGCTTGCTTTTCTGATTCAGTCAGGTTTTCAAAAAGCTGGTTACTTTGGAAATCAAATTTGGCAAAGAAATCTTTCATAAAACAAATATAACATTAATTAATAAAATATATAACATTTGTTATATATTTGTATAACTATTTGATTTCTTCTTCATAAGAAGCCAGAGAGAAAATAGTGAGGGTTAAATAACGGAAATAAAGTTGAATCAACGAAAGTCTGCATTGAATTTAAAAAAATATAAAATGATAAATGAGAATAAAATAAGTATTCAAAACGGAAGGCTAATTGTTCCTTCTCACCCCATAATTCCTTTTATTGAGGGAGATGGTATAGGACCGGATATTTGGAAAGCATCAAAATTAGTTTTTGATGCAGCGGTACAGAGAGCTTATGGTGGTAAGAGAAAGATTCAGTGGAAAGAAGTTTATGCAGGGGAAAAAGCTTTTGAAAAAACCGGAAATTGGTTACCTGATGCAACAATTGAGGATATTAAGGAGTTTTTGGTGGCTATAAAAGGACCGCTAACAACACCAGTTGGTGGAGGCATGCGATCTCTTAATGTTGCGTTACGACAAAAACTTGACTTATATGCGTGTGTGAGACCTGTAAAATGGTATGCTGGTGTTCCTTCTCCAGTAAAAGCACCTGAAAAAGTAGATATGATCATTTTTAGAGAAAATACAGAAGATATTTATGCTGGTATTGAATGGATGGCTGGTACGCCAGAATTAGAGAAGGTTAAAGATTTTTTGATTAATGAGATGGCAGTTAAGGTTATTCGATTTCCAAACACAGTTTCAATAGGAATAAAACCAGTTTCAAAAGAAGGATCTGAACGACTTATTAGAGCTGCTCTTAAATACGCTGTAGAAAATAAAAAAAAATCAGTAACAATAGTACACAAAGGAAATATCATGAAATTTACTGAAGGTAAATTTAAAGAGTGGGGGTATCAATTAGCAAAAGATGAATTTGGAGCCAAAGATTATGAAGGAGGACCTTGGCAAGTTATTGAAAAATATGGTAATAAAGTTATTGTAAAAGATGTAATAGCCGATGCTTTTTTGCAACAAATCATATTAAGACCCGAACAATATGATATTATTGCCACACTAAACCTTAATGGAGATTATATTTCGGATGCTTTGGCAGCAATAGTAGGCGGGATTGGAATTGCCCCAGGAGCAAACATTAATTACACAACTGGGGTTTCGATATTTGAAGCTACACATGGAACTGCTCCTAAATATAAAGATCTGGACAAAGTAAATCCTTCCTCTGAAATTCTTTCTGGAGTAATGATGTTGGAATATCTTGGTTGGCAGGAAGCGGCAGATCTCATCCTTAAAGGTATTAAAGGAGCTATAAACAAAAAAACAGTTACTTATGATTTTGAGCGTTTGATGCAAGGTGCTACCTTACTTAAGTGTTCGGAATTTGGTCAAGCTGTTGTGGATAATATGGAGTAAGTCGATGGACACAAGAATAAAACTATATAATATCTTTAAACTAAAGTGTCCCAGATGTTATAAAGGGAATTTATTTACCAATCGAGGGCTTTTCGTATTTAATAAAATTCTTGACATGCCACAAAACTGTTCGCACTGCAATCAGGATTTTAAAATTGAGCCAGGCTTTTACTCTGCTGCTTTGTGGATTAGTTATCCAATAGTATTGATTGTTTTTATACCTCTATTATTCCTGGGATTGTATTTAAACGAGAACTATGAAATTTCATTTAAAATATTACTACCAGTTTTGGTGATTTTATGCTTTTTATTGCAAATCCCAATAATGCGAATATCCAGAGCTATTTTAATTCATTTAACTATTAATTATGTTCAGGGAGGTAAAAGAGGTGGTACTATTTAAGTATCAAATTAAATATGAGGTATTTTCAGGTATGTACTAATTATAAATAACAAAATATCATGCTTCGCAAATATTTAGAAGTTAAACTAAAAATAAAACGGAGGACTTTATGGTTATCTTTAAAGTTTCTCCGTTTTTTAAATAGATAGTTAGAATTCTTACCTAGTTAAATAGATTATTTTAATCTATATTTTAAAGTTCTCTCTCAATAGAGAATACTACCCTGTTAGGGTTAATGATTTAATTTATGAGTAATTTAATGTTTAAACTGTTGCTTCTTCCAAGAGTTTATATTGTCCTGTATTGAGGTTAGTTCTAATCTCTTTAAATACTGTTATAGTTCTTTCAACATCCTCCAGAGTATGTATTGCAGTTGGTATCAATCGTAAAATAATCATTCCTTTAGGTACAACTGGATATACTACCATAGAGCAGAATATTTGATGATTTTCTCGTAAGTCTCTAACCAAAGCAGTGGCTTCACCTATAGTTCCATTAAGGTAGACAGGTGTAACGGGGGAATTGGTACTTCCTATATCAAAACCTGAATTAGTTAGGCCACTTTGTAAACTATTTGTTATTTTCCAAAGTTTTTCTCTAAGTTCTGGTTTAGTTCGCATTAACTCCAATCGTTTTAAAGCGCCAAAAACCATTGGCATTGGTAGTGCTTTGGCAAATATTTGGGAGCGCATATTGTATTTTAAGAATAGTATTGCCTCTTTGGTACTGGCCACAAAAGCACCAATTCCTGCAAATGATTTAGCAAATGTGCCAAAATAAAAATCAATGCCATCTTGAACGCCTTGTTCTTCGCCAGTTCCTGCACCAGTATTTCCCATACAGCCAATACCATGGGCATCATCTACCAGTAGCGAAAAATTATATTTTTTCTTGAGTGCTACAATTTCTTTTAATTTACCCTGATCGCCACGCATACCAAAAACACCTTCAGTAATTACTAAGATTGCTCCTTTAGTTTCTTTCACTATCTTTTTGGCACGTTCGAGCTGTTTTTCACAGTCTTCAATGTTATTGTGTTTAAAAACAAAACGCTTTCCCTGGTGTAATCTCATTCCGTCTATAATACAGGCATGTGCCTCTGCGTCGTAAACGATAACATCTTTTCGGTCCACCAAACTATCAATGATAGAAAGCATTCCCTGATATCCATAATTCAATAAAAAAGCATCTTCTTTTTGAACATAATCTGCAATTTTTTCTTCAAACTCCTCATGTAGTCTGGTATTTCCGCTCATCATGCGCGCTCCCATAGGATAAGCAAGACCGTAGCGGCGAGTACCTTCATTATCGGCATCTCTAACTTCTGGGTGATTTGCCAGTCCCAGATAATTATTCAAACTCCAAACTAATTTCTTCTTGCCATTAAAAAGCATTGTATTACTAATATCTCCCTCGAGTTTTGGGTAAGCATAATATCCATGTGCATAATAAGCATGATCGCCTAACGGACCAAGACGTGTATTTATTTTATCCATTATATTCATATGTTTCATATTGAGATGTTATGTTTTCTGTACTTTTTCGGCCCATTTATAGGCTTTTTTTAATTCATTTATAGTCTGAATTTCAGAATCATTTCTAAAAATTGTTTTGTCTTCAAGAAATCTAATAAAGTACAATCGGTACAATTCATTAGAGAGAATATTTTCAGTGGTAACTTTCCTTAACCCAATTATCTTTAATTTCAGAACTCCTTTTAGCAGCAATGCTTCTTTATTTTTTTGCATGGTAAGTTTATCTTTCACGATGGTTAAATTTTTTTACCCAAAAGTTAAGTATTCCTCTAAGGCAGTATATTGTAAGTTGAAACTTTCTGGAATTTCATCCCATAAGTTATAGTAAGTAACAAGTCTCATACCTAAGGGGATTTTCTCGAGGAGGGTTCTCCCATAATTAGGATATTAGGAAATACAAACTTTCATACTATATAATAGTTGGAGCACCACCAATTATCTCTTGGTTAGCAAAGGATTCAAAGGTTTTAAAGTTCTCTACAAATTGTGCAGCAAGACTTTGAGCCTTTTTATCGTAAGCGGATTTATCATTCCAAGTATTCTTAGGATTTAATATTTCCGATGGTACACCTTCGCATTGCGCAGGCATTTGTAATCCAAATACAGAATGTTGTATATAGTCAACTTTATTAAGTTTATCTTCAAGAACAGCTGTTATCATAGCTCTGGTGTAGGAAAGTTTAATTCGTTCTCCAACCCCATAAGCACCACCTGACCATCCTGTGTTGATGAGCCAAACGTTAACATTATTTTCTTTGAGTTTTTTTCCCAATAGTTCAGCATATTTAGTTGGATGTAGGGGTAAAAAAGGTTTTCCAAAACAAGCCGAAAACGTAGTTTGTGGTTCTGTAATTCCTGCTTCGGTTCCTGCTACCTTAGCGGTGTATCCTGAAATAAAATGATACATAGCTTGCCCGATAGTTAGTTTTGAAATAGGAGGTAGTACTCCAAAAGCATCACAAGTAAGAAAGAAAATATTTTTTGGGACACTACCAATAGATGGATTTATGGCGTTATCAATAAAATGGATTGGATAGGCTGCCCTGGTATTTTCAGTTACTGAAATATTATCATAATCAACTATATTAGTTCCTTCAAAGAATCGAACATTCTCGAGTAAAGTCCCGAAACGCACTGCTGAAAAAATTTGAGGTTCTTTTTCTTTACTTAGATTCACACATTTAGCATAACAGCCTCCTTCAAAATTAAAAACACTATCATTATCCCATCCATGTTCGTCGTCACCGATTAATTTTCTTAAAGGATCTGCAGATAGGGTTGTTTTACCAGTACCTGATAAACCAAAAAATACGGAAGTATCACCATCTTTGCCAATATTAGCAGAGCAATGCATTGATAGTATGTCTTTTTCGTGAGGAAGAATATAATTTAGAACCGTAAAAATTCCTTTTTTAATTTCACCTGTATACGCACTACCCCCAATAAGTATTATTTTTTTGGTAAAGTTTATAATTGTAAAATTATGTTGTCGGGTTTTATCAATTTTAGGTTCTGCCTTAAATTCGGGTGCAACAAGTATCAACCATTCGTGTTGGAAAGTTTCAAGTTCTTTTTCTGTAGGTCTTAAAAAAAGATTGTTAACAAAGAGGCTTTGCCAAGGATTATCGGTAACCACTCTTACATTTAATTGGTATTCTTTTTTTGCACATGCATAAACGTCTTTAATATAAATAGCTCTATTAGAAAGATGAACAGTAACTCGATCGTATAGTTTATCAAAATCCTCTGGTAAGAACGGATGATTTACTTCTCCCCACCAAACAGAATCTTTGGTTTTTTCGTCTCTTACAATATATTTATCTTTGGGAGAGCGACCGGTAAATTCGCCTGTATCACAGGCTAATGCACCTGAACTAGTTATAAGTCCTTGTTTTTTCTTTACTGTATGTGTTACTAATTTAAGTTCAGACAAATTCCAGAAGATTTCTTTATTTGATTTGATACCAATATTCTTTAGCTGTTCTGTATTTTTCATAATTTATTATTGCAAGAAAGGTTAATTGCTCATGCAAAAATACGTTGGCTAAGAGGAGATTTAAATGACTAAGAATATGATGGAATTTGATTTAAATCAATAACGGAAAGTGAAGAGGAAAAATAGTGTAGCTTTGGAATTAATTATGATTTCTAAATTCATCTTCAATAATCAATATCTTTTAAATGAACTTCCTAAGGAGGATAAGGAAATGCTCGAAAGAGTTAGTTGAAATAGCCAATTTTTAAACTTAAAATTTAAAATAAAGCTTCCCTAAACGGTAAAACACTAAAGTGCTAATTACAAAAAACTCAATTCTAGATAAGCATTGATTTCTAAAATTTGATTATCTGAACTTAAATCATTATCATGTTCAAACATCAGGGCTCTAAAAGGAATCTAAGACATAATCTTAAAATTGCTTCTCTATTATCGTTTGTAGCTGGGCTAGTAAACGTAGCAGGTTTTTTGGCCGTTCAAAAGTTAACTACAAACGTAACGGGCCATTTTGCTTTTTTTGTAGACGAAGTTTTTAAGCTTAATTTCAAACAAGGATTTATTTATTTTTTATATATATTCTTT
>NZ_NCWQ01000133.1:0-7287 GCF_002156885.1 Flavobacterium sp. AJR
ATAATAACATTCGGTTTCTTGTGTTTTTTACTCTATTGTTACAGAGTGTATTAGATAATAAAGAGATTTTAAACGATGACTGTATTTTATAAAAAAAATATTTAGATTAATCCTATTATTTTTTTTGATGCGAAATAAATACTAGTAAATCTATTGCCTATAAAGTCGAAAATTTTAAATTAATTAACGATATTGCTTATGAATTAAGGCACAATAAAATATATCTTATTTTTATGAGTGTATTGTAATCTCACGTAGATTTATTTTAATATAACAGTTATGGTCACGTTGCTTTAATTCAGTTATTCTTTTTATATGTTGTGTGAATTGTGATATTATAAGTAATTTTTAATATCATTAAAAAATTAGTTGCTATTTGTTGAAATTGTGGCTTTTTTTGATGTTTTTTTGATTTAAAAGGAGTTATATTTAAATGTACTTATATTAATTTTATCCCAATAATTTATCCAGATATGTTCAAACTATTTATTTCCATTTTGAAATATTCAGGAATATTTCTTAAAATATAAAATATGAAAAATACCACACATTTTTACTCATTAAAACCGCAATGGCAACGGTCGTTTGCTGATGGAATTAATGCTGAACTTATTGATGATAAAATAATTGTTATTCCAGAAGCAATTGGAACCGGACATACTTATTTTATAGAAGTAGCGCCAGGTATTTCGGTACTTTTTAGCGATTATACGTTAACTAGCCCTATAAGGATGAGTAAACTGACATCAGAGGAAGAGTTTTATATATTCGATTATAATCTAACTGAATTTGGCGATTTAGATGATGAAATAAATGATGCAATAAATTTAGATTTGACCATCTTAAATAATCAAGTCGAAAATGCTTATGAACCCGCAGTAAATCAAAAGACATTTGGTTTTAGTTTATTTATCGATGCCGTTATGATGCAGAAATTTATTAACGAAATGCCTCATGCAGAATTCCTTAATAATAAACTTAATAATAGTAATAAACCCTATAAGGATTATATAGATAGCAATAGTTTAATATTGATTTTCTCTTTAAAAGAAAAATCAATATTTGATGTTTCATTCGAGGAATACTTAAAAGGAATCTCTTTTAAATTATTAGCAAATTTTTTAAATCGTAATGCCGATTTAGTCCCTGCAAAAGAATATATGTTATAATGATTGGTGCTAATCATTATTAATGTTTTTATTTGGTTGTTTTTTGATTTAAAGTTTACCCGATTACAAAATGTAGTTGGGTTCTTTATTTAGAAAAGGTTTAGGATCTGCAAAGATTTTTACTTCATATCATTCTGAATCTTTTTTGACTTTGATATAGTCTTTACTCTCAATAAAAAATCCCTTGATTTAAGTTTAAAAAAGCTTTGCGTTTGGTATAGATTCATGATTTTCAGAATGTTTATAACTTTAAAAATAAATAACTGAACTAATTAACTATTTCTTATTTTTGAGGGAACGAAATAATCAAAATATGTATTTGAAAAAGATAAAAAGGTATGTAGTAGCCCAATCAATTGCTTTATTTGGGATAGTTTTATTGTTAATTGGTTGTAACCAAAAAGAAAAGAAAGTTATAGAAAAGCAAGTTGTTTATCAGGCAATAAGTACAAATAAAGATACTGCTGTTTTATCAATTGTGATAAATAAAGACCGATTTTATGGTCAATACGAAATAAAGTACGGAGAAACAACGAAAGATTCTGGAAGTATAAAAGGTAACATCAAAAAGGATGTATATCTTGGGGAATTTTATTGTAGAACTTATGGAGGTGACCTAAAAAGAGTTCCGATTTCGTTATTAAAAAAAGACAATAAATTAATTTTAGGAAAAGGTGTCATAACCACATATCTTGGTCTGCCTTGTTTTGCTCCAGAGATTCCTATAAGTTATACCGATGCAGAGTTTATATTTCAAGAGATAAAAAAATAAGTTTTTTTTTAAGGCACAGAGGTTCTGAGTAGCAAAGGTTCAAAGGTTTTTTAAGGCACAAAGGTTCTGAGATTCAAAGGTTCAAAGGGGAAAAATTTTGCGGTCAAATCTTTTGCCACAGATTAAAAGGATTAAATAGATTTCTCCCTATCCCGACGCTCAATGTCATTAAGTTAAGCTTTTTAAGCCAAGTATTTTCGACAAAGATTGTCTAAAAGGGAACGCGGATGACACAGATTTTGAAATATATTTATTGAAAATGAAAATTCAATATATACACCTTAAACACCAATACAACCCTTTGAACCTTTGAATCTCAGAACCTTTGTACCTAAAAAAGCTTACTTAATTTCAGTAACAAACTCTTCCATTGGAGTTCTTACTTTTTTCATGTTAACTAGCCAGTCATTAGCTTCATCTCTGTAACCAAGAGGCAACAATAACGCACTTTTTAAACCTTGCTCTTCTAAACCTAAAAGTTTATCCATTTCTGCAGGAATAAAACCTTCCATTGGTGTAGCATCTACTTTTTGCTCAGCAGCAGCTACAATTGCAACTCCCATAGAGATATAAGCCTGACGAGCTGCGTGATTTGCGTGCCACTCTGTAGAAAGAGGTTCGTAAAGTCCCCAAAGTGTTTTCTTGTAATCATCCATTGTATCAGCTGGCAAACCTCTTTCGGCAAGAGTTTTGTTGAAAACAGCAGTAATTCTATCTAGAGAATAACCATCCCAAGCAGCAAAAACTAATAAATGAGAACAATCTGTAATCTGACTTTGGTTCCAAGCAATAGCTTTTATTTTTTCTAATAAATCAGAATTACTGATTACGAAAATTTTATAAGGCTGTAATCCTGAAGAAGATGGAGCAAGTCTGGCAGCTTCTAGTATATAATCTAATTTTTCTTGCGGTACCTTTTTACCATTCATTTTTTTAGTAGCATATCGCCAGTTTAATGTGTCTATCAAATTCATCTTTATAATTGTTTTTTATTTGCAAGTACAAATCTATATAAAAGCTTGTTACTTTTAGTAACTTTGTAACGGAAAGTAATAGTGACAAATGAGTAACCAAGTAACATGGTATGGAAACAGAAAATGATATTCGATTAAAACAGTGCTATAGCACGGTAATGGCCATTCAAGATGTAGTAGATATACTAAACGGTAAATGGAAAATATCTATTATCGCTTGCTTATGCAGTAAAAAAATGCGGTATTCGGACTTATTAAAAGAGATAAAAGGCATATCTGGTAAGATGCTCAGTAGAGATTTGAAGGAGTTAGAAGCAAATCTTCTTATAACTAGAACCGTTCTAAGCACCCAGCCTATAATGGTAGAATATGAAATTACAGAATATGGTGCAACCCTTAAAGATGTAACTAAAGTAATCGCAGATTGGGGAATTAAACATCGCCAAAGAATAATGGAGAAATAGTATTAAGTTTCAGTCCCGAAATTTCAGGATAGTATATACTCTCAACAGCTAAAAAACTGCAAATATTCTCCAATATTGTCATTTCTGTAAATAGTACAATATTGGAGTTATTTTGTAGATAAAGAACTTAGATTCTTAGGACCTTAGTACCTCAGAATCTTAGTGAAACTATTTAGCAACTTTTTTAAATCTCATCATTGGAACATCGCCCAATAATAAATTTAATTTACCATCTTTGTCAATAGAGTAGGCATTGATTTTTTTAATCATTTGCAAGAAAGTTTGTTCTCCACCACCTTCACAAAACATCATAGTAGTTGGACCTTGTTCTCCAAATGTAAGTGTATTTCCTTTTAATGTATATGGAGCACTATATCCATTACATCCTGCATTTCCAGATACTTGTTTAGTAGCTTCATCAAATTTAATAAATGGTTTTTTATCAGGATATAAACCTTCAAAAGCTATACGTGGACCAGAAATATATTCTAATTCCCAAGATGTATTGTAAAGATCAGCAGTTTTTGGTGTGTCTTTCATTGTTGTACAAGAGTTAAATGATAGCGTTAAAACGGAAACAAATAGTAGTACGTAGTTTTTCATAAAGTAAGATTTTAGAACATAAATTTAAAGGTTTTTAATCTAATTTTGTTAAGAAAAGCACGATTATTTTTAGTTTGCCTTATCGAATTTTCATCATTTGAAACGAGTACAGCATCATTTAGTTAAGAGATGAGATGTAAACTGGATAATCTTGACGCTTACAAGAAAAATTTTTGACATAACTGATTTTTGGGTTTTATGAGTTACTTTTGCTGAAAATAAACAAGTCTGAAGCAATTCTTCATCATATTACTTTCATCTATACTAATGTTTCCCTCTTTTGGGAATGTATTGGTTTATGCGATGTTTAAAATTAACCAAGATAAAATTGCCAAAACTATTTGTGTCCAAAGAAAAGTAGAATTCAACTCTTGTAATGGAAAATGTCAGCTTAAAAAAAACTTATTAAAGCTTGACGCTAATGAAAAAGAGATGCAAAACCATCTAAAAGAAAAGCAAGAACTTGTTTACATTCAAAATTTTAATAGCGACGATATCTTTGATAAAAAATATAAAGAGAATCATTTAGCTGCTTTTTTTTATTTTACTAAAAAACCAATCTCGGTTTCTATAATGACATTTCGACCTCCAGCTTATTTTATATAAAATCTAATTTCAATTTTCAATATGTATTGAAATGAATTTTCATGGCTTTTTGCCAATGGAATGCTTGTTATTATTTAAAATTTATATAAATCGAAATGAAAAAAACATTTTTTGCCCTTTTAATAATTGGGCAAGTTGTCTTTGCACAGCATAAAACTCCAAAAGACAACGCTAAAACCGAAGAATTGGATAATATTACCATTTATGGAAAAAAAGAAAAAAGGTATAACGACACAATTTCTTCTATTGCAACACGTACAGCTACAAAACTTATTGATATACCACAATCAATTCAAGTTATCTCCAAAGATATTTGGCAAGATCAAGGCGGATTAAATCTTAATGAAGTCTCAAGAAATATGGTTGGAGTTGCTAATACAACACCTTATAGCTCTTTTTCTATGAGAGGTTTTAATAATTATGGTGATGCTTATTTATTGACCAACGGAATGAAAGGTACTTTATATCATTATAGCCAGAAGGTGCTGTTGTATAATCTTGATCAGGTAGAAATAATGCGAGGACCTGCCTCGGTAATGTATGCTGTAGGAAATCCGGGTGGAGTTATAAATTTAACGACAAAACAACCACTTGACAAAGCAAGATACGAGGTTAATTTTACGACAGGAAGTTGGGATTTATTTACTGGATTTGCCGATGCAACCGGACCATTAACCAAAGATAAAAAGCTAAAATACAGATTGGTTGTAGGAGGAGAGAACAGTGGTAGTTATAGAAACTTTCAGTACATGAAAAACCTTCTTATTACACCTACTTTACAATATGATTTCTCGGAGAATACATCATTAAATGTTGATTATACGTATCTAACAATGAATTCGCGTTTTCAATATGATAGGGGGACTTATATCAAGAAGAAAGGCGATGGAAGTTATGATTTTGATAATGTAGATCCAAATTTTACAACTCAAGGAAATCCTTCGTTTGGGAAAGATAAAAACTCTTCGGCTTCGTTAACATTCAAACATAAATTTAATGATAAACTTAGTTTTGCATTAATGAGCCGATATGTAAGAAGAAATCTGGATATGCTTGACGTTTATGGATTTGGACCTCTAAATGCTACACAAGATAGTATTCCCAGAGAAGGAACTACATGGAAATTTAATACACAATGGATTGCTAATACGGCGTTTTTAAAATACAATTTTAAAACTTCTAAATTTATTTCGCATGAACTGATTGTTGGTGGTGATATAATTCAGGATCGTGTTTTAAAAAATCTATATTTAAGCAAAGTATACCCGTCGTTAAGTATTGATAATCCTGATTATTCGCAGGACGGAATTGTTATTAATGATCCAAATGTACCATTGGGAGATGAGGGAATGGATAACAATACGAAGGTTACAAATAATTATGCAGGTTTTATTCAAGATCAAATTTCGATAGGAGAAAAATGGAAATTAAACTTGGCAGTGCGCTATAATGAATATCGTTATAAGCAGAAACCTGTAGATGAACTTGATGCTACGGGAGTAGAAATAACTTCGGATGCTAATGCATGGATTCCGCGTGTAGGATTGGTTTATGAACTTAAAAAGAACATAGCTCTTTATGCATCTTACACAGAATCATTTGAGCCACAAAATAATAATAATGTTGGTGCTGGTGGACCATTTCCTCCAAAAAAAGGAAAACAATATGAAGTAGGGTATAAAGGCGACTTTTTTTCGAATAGATTAAGTACTACACTGGCATTATATGATATAGATTATGTAAACATTCTTGTAGCCGATCCAAGTGATCCAAATAAGAAAAGAAGAATTGCAATTCCGGGTCTAAATAGTAAAGGAATCGAAGTTTCTGCACAAGGTATCATAACACAAAACTGGTCGGTTATAGGTAGTTATTCTTATAATGAAGTAAAATACCTTTCTAAAACATCTATTGGTAATGTGGGTGACAGACCATTAAATGCTCCTAAATATGTGGGTAATGTTTGGGTGGAATATAATTTCACTGAGACTATTTTAAAAAATCTGAAACTTGGTGCGGGAATTAGATTTCAAGGAAATACTTTGGGAGGCAGTTACAGAGATGATTCTCTTTTATTACCTGCTTTTTCTTATATAGATATGTCAGCAAATTATAGATACAAGAATTATATTGTTGGTGTAACTGCCAATAATATCACAGACAAATTATATTTTCCTGGAGCGTATGGTACAACATCATTGTTTACTGGAACACCTCAAAATATTCGTCTTAATCTTGGTTTTGTATTTTAGATATTAAGGATTTATAAGTGTGATTCTTTTGGAAAAGTTTTAAATCAAGGGTGTAATGAACTTTAGTTTCACACAGAATCACCACAATCATTGTCATCCTATGTTTGTAATAAAAAAGGATTTCTGTTTTTAGTACATTTATGTTTAGATTTTCAACAGAAGAAAGGGAAAGATAAAAACTAAAAATTGTCATTTGTCATCCTATGTTTGTAATAAAAAAGGATTTCTGTTTTTAGTACATTTATGTTTAGATTTTCAACAGAAGAAAGGGAAAGATAAAAACTAAAAATTGTCATTTGTCATAATAGACTGTTCGAAATGGTAGTTCCTTTCCCTCTCTGCTTTTGAGCTTGGACAGTTCATTAGGCCTGGAGCCTGTATTTAGGATTGATAAGTCAATAGCAGATTTCTTCCGTTTACTTTTTACTTAAAAACAAAGTTATGACA
>NZ_NCWQ01000134.1:0-12158 GCF_002156885.1 Flavobacterium sp. AJR
GTAAAAGACGGTTTGCAAGAAGCATTTTTTCTTTTATAAAAAGATTATTTGGGGTATTATGAAATTCTTTCTTGAATAACATTTTATACTTTGAAGGTGACATTCCAGCCATTTTAGATAAAAAAGGTACAGAAGGGAATGGGTTGTATAAATGATCTAGAAGGTAGTTTTTTGTCTTGGTAATAGCTTCTATTTCAATTTCGGTAGTTTCATTCTTTACTGCTTCAGAATCTGTATATCTATTTAAAAAATTACCTAATAATTTTAAAGAAATTCCTTTGAGATAGGGATCAAATGAACTGTCATATACTGATCTACTCTTTAGGGATTGGATAAGTAATATACTATTACTATCCATATTATCGTAGTAATAAGGTACTGTTTTTTTTATTTTTATTCTTCTATTAGTAAATTCTTCGCTAGGATGACTTTCTACAAATTCGTTTAATAAGTTTTTATCAACAAGTAGACGTAATGCTAATGTTCTATGTCCTACTGCAGGTTTAAAGGAGCTCTCTATATCATTACTTATAATTGCTAAGCCTACATTTATTGCAGAACCGATTTCATAATCGATATCTTGTATTTTAATTAAATTAGTATGATCACTTAAATCAAAATGGAATATATATAATTCGTTTTCAGATTTAAGACGGTTTATTTTTAAAGGAGTTGTTAAAACAAAATCCATAAATAATGCGGAAATTCCAGGTGTTATTTGAGTAAAATAGGATTGCCCGTGCCCTAATGTTTCAGGAATAACAATTATTTTATCATCAATAAGTTCTCCACCCATTTCTTCAGCAAGTTTGTATTGCCATTCTGGAGTTAAAGAATAAAAATGTGTAATTTTTTTCATTGCAGATAAGTTTTTGTTTAGTCTTTTTTATTTTCTATTCACTGCTATGGATATTTTTAATCCGGTATTTTTTATAATTGTTTAATAAATGATTTTGGAGTTATTCCAAATTGCTCTTTAAATTTCGAAGCGAAATAAGAGTTGTTGGTAAAATTAAGCTTGTCAGAAACCTGAGATATTGATAGTTGTTTTTTCTCCAATAGTTCTTTAGCTAATAGCATTTTATTATCCATGAAAAATGCATTTGGTGTTGCGCCTGTAATTTTTTTAAATAAATTCTTAAATTTTGATTCTGACATGTTCGCTTTGCTTGCCATCAATTTTATCGTCGGAAAATGATCTTCTATATTGCTAATTAAGAACATTTGTGTTGCTACAATATTTGCTAAATCAGATTCATTTACTGTTTGTATAATAATTCTATGACTTGCCATTTTTCTTAAATAATTAGAAAGTAATAGATGAACAGTACCTGTTAGATTTAAATCAAATACAGGTCCCCCAACTTTTAGCTTACGCAAATCGGTTAGTATGTGATAACTTTCGCTGCTCATCCTGTCTAATCTAATAATTGTATTTTTTTCAGGATCAGCAATTTTATCAATATTATGAAAAGTAATATTGTTTTTTTTTGCGAATGTAGCTATCGTAGTCTTTTTAACAAATATGCAAAGTACATATGTTTTACTACCGTTCTTAACAAAATAATTTGATTCTAGTCCACCATCAATAACCGTTAAATTGTACTTCCAGCGTCCTATATCATGCATAAAGGTATTGCTCCTTAATGAAGCTTCTCCTTCGGTTAAGTTGTAGTAAATTCCTATGAAATCATTAGTGTTATTTTTCTGGATTAAGTGTAAATTCTTATTATATGTTACATCAATGTAATAGGCGATAATGCCATCACCACAGTCCAGAACATATCTTGTTCCGGTTTGGATACTATCTGGTATAACTATAAAATTACCATCCGTTTTTCCTTCCATTTGTAATGCAAAAGGAGCAACCCAGTTCAGGTCGGCACCATAAGTATGTTCTATTATTTTCACAGAGATATATTTTTATGCACTATAAAGTTAAGTTTTTTTATATTAAAATATTGATTGTCAGTATTTATTATATGTTATTTACTAGTGATTTTGTTTTGTATCATTCATACAAGGATTTTTTATTTGCTTGTCTTATGTTTTAAAATATAGTATTATCGTTTTACAGTTGATTAAAAAAGTAGTTTTGTTTTATGCTATAATTGTTTAATAAATGTTTTAGGTGAAATACCAAAATGCTCTTTAAATTTTGATGCGAAATAAGAATTGTTAGTAAAATTAAGCTTATCGGATACTTGTGATATTGACAGCTGATTTTTTTCTAATAGTTCCTTAGCTCTAAGTAGTTTATTGTCCATGAAAAATGCATTAGGTGTCATACCTGTTATTTTTTTGAACAAATTTTTAAACTTAGACTCAGACATGTTTGCTTTATTCGCAATGAATTTGATAGTCGGAAAATGGTCTTCAATATTATCGATTAAAAACATCTGCACAGCTACAATATTAGCCAAGTCTGTTTTATTTACAGTTTGAATAATAATTCTTGTGCTTGACATTTTCTTTAAAAAATTTGATAGCAATAAATGTACAGTTCCCTTGAGGTTTAAGTCAAATATATGACCACCAACTTTTAGTTTTTGTAAGTCGGTTAGGATATGATAACTATCGCTACTCATCCTGTCAAATCTTATCATTGTATTTTTTGTAGAATCTGTAATTTTATCTATATCTTTTACTGTAATATTATTATTTTTGGCGTAGGATTCCATCATGCTTTTCTTGATGAAAATGCAAAAAACAAATGATTTAGTTCCCGATTTAATCAAATAATTTGTTTCGAGTGAACTATCAATAACCATTAGATTATAGTGCCATCGGCCTATTTCTTGCTCGAAAGTACTACTCGAATATTGTATTCCTCCTTCAGTTAAATTATAATAGATTCCGATGAAATCATTGCTAGTGTTTTTTTGGATTAAGTTAAAATCCATATTGCTTGTTCCGTCGACATAATAGGCAACAATATCATCTCCACAATCCAAAAAATATCTATTTCCAGAGAAAAGTGTATCTGATGAAATTATAAAATTACCATCAACTTTTCCGCCCAATTGTTCTGCTAGTGGAGCTACCCAATCTAAGTTGGTTCCATATGAGTGTTTAATTATTTTCACAGTAATATTGATATAATAAAGTTATACAACTTGTTTTTAAATAGTATTTGTATTTGAAAAGCTGCTTATTCGACATTTAATATTTTTAATTTATTTATTCCTGAAGGAAACTGCCACGAGATTTCATCATTAACAGAATATCCATATAGAGCTAATCCCATTGGAGACATTACTGATAGTTTATTCTGATTTAAATTGCTTTTTTCGGGAACAACAATCTGAAAGTTTTTAATAATGTTGGCTGCTATTTGCACGGTTACTTTTGAATTTATTCTTACGATTTTTTCAGGCATCTGATTATGAGCCATAATTGTCGCTGTCTCAAGTTCTCTCGATAATCTTTTAATGGAGAGATTGTATATTCTATCGCTATTGTTTTGTGCTGTTGATATAATTTCTTTTAATAATTCAAGTTCTTTTGCTTCTATTATTATCTTATTATTTTCCATTGTAATTTTATTTTACTTAATAAACGTATGCTTTATTTGCGGTTTATTTTTTTAGTTATTTTAATTATAAACATTCAGCATTCTTAAGTAAGTTGCAGTTAGAAACTATATGACAAATCTTTAAGAGTAACAATGATATTATTGTTTAATCTTAAGGCATGTCGTATTTATCCTGATTAGGATGATGATGTTTACAGTTTTTTATAGATGATGATTATATTGCAGTTGCGAAATCACTCATGTTTTCCTGGATATGTATTTTAATTTTTTCGCTTTCATTGTCCATAATCTTGAAAAAATCTTTATCGATAGAATTAAAATGTGGAAACTCTTGATACATTCTTGAAAATTGTTCCTCTGTCCTTTCCATTTCTAAAAAAGGCTTATGTGCTAAATAAATTTCTTTGGCTTTATCTATATTTATTGCCATTTCTTTTATTCCCCATACCTTCATTGTTTCAGAGAAAAGAGTTTCAAATATATAACCACCATATCCATTTTGTATTAGGGATAAATAGCCTCCATTAGTAACTTCACCATATAGTATATTATATGCCATTAATGTATGCTGGGCAGTATTAAATTCATTTTCAGTTTCATCATATTGCCCATCCATTAATTCATAATATTTAGAAAGTAATAGAAAGAAAAAATCCCAAGTATTTTCTTTTGCTTCTAAAATTTCTTTTTTGGTAATTTTCGGTAATGTATTTTTTATTGTTCCTGTTTTTATTTCAGCTTTCACTTCCATTATCGTATCCATTTTCGTTTTCATCATCTTTTCCATTTTTTCTGCTTTGTTGAGGTTATTTTAATTCGTTTTATATAACAATATAAATATTGCTTTTGTATGTATTTATGTATGAATTAAGGCAAAATGTATGCCTTAAACTCATATGAAAGTTAACAAGTTGCTAATCAATTTAATGATATGGAAGCTTATAAAATCATTTGTTTTTGAGCCATGGGAATTTGGTGTCATTCGAGGAATAATTACCCAATTCTGACTCATATAATTTTATGATTAAGTGTTTTACGGTCAATTTGTAATATTTTTGCAGCATGAGTTTTATTATTATCAACAGCTGCAAGAACTTTTAAAATCTGTTCTTTTTCATATTCTTTTAGTGATTTAAGAATGTTTATTTCTCCACTTGAGATGTGATATTTAAGATGCTCTGGAATTTGTTGAATATCTATAATATCATCGCTCATTATTATCATACGCTGTATAATATTTTCGAGTTCACGAACATTACCAGGCCAAGAGTAGCGTAGTAATATTTCGATCGCTTTTTCGGTGATTGAGATGTTTGGTTTATCATATTCAATACTATATTTTTTGAAAAAACTTATTATAATATTTTAATGATTTATTGTGGCTTTTTAATTTTCATTTCCTAATTAATTTTGCGTATAATTTATTAACAATTAAACAGATACATTTTTTTGAATGATTTATTGCTTTAAAATGTATTTACAAAAATTAGTTTCTCATGAATAAAAATATATCAGAAAATATCAGAACTATACGCGAAATGAAAAATCTTACAAGAAAATTTGTAGCTTCTGAGATGGATATGAGTATTAGTGGATATGGTAAAATTGAACGTGGTGAAATTGATTTAACAATTTCTAAATTATCAAAAATAGCTTCCGTTTTTGGAGTTTCATTAAATGATTTATTATTCCTTGATATATCTTATTTTTTTAATAAGAGTTATAACAAATCTTCTAATCATGATTATGTAGATAATAATATAAAAAAGCATGATTTTATATTTGGACAATTACAAACATCGTAATTTAAATAGTCCTGTGCTACTACCTACCTATATATACTATAGGTAGAAAAACTTCCTGAGTTTAGATTCTCATAATATTCCTCTACTCTACTTTAGAAATTCAGTACTTATTGAATTTCGCAACTATCACTTATCTCTCCATTAATACTATCCAAATTGCTTAGAATTTAGTATTCTAAAAATGCTCCTTTGTAAGCCCAAAGCAATAACTGGAATACATCAATGGATATAACATTTTAGAACAAGACACTTTTTTATCAATTACATTAAACATATTAAATTAAGATTAAAAAAACACTTAATACAATTTTAAAGTTAATTTATTTGGATTATTTCATATTAAAACAGAATAATATAGTATAATCACATTTTAAACTATTCAGATATCTTTGGTCTCATTATTAACAAACCTCAAAAAAAATTATGAAACCAAAATTATTATTATTTGTGGCGTTTATTTTTGTTCTTAAAATTAGTGCTCAAGGACTACCCTGCAGAACAAAAGAAGAAAATGACAAAATTTACAAACAGAACCCCAATGCATTAAAAGAACGGCAAAACTTTGATGCATTTACCAAAAAGTTTAGTGCAGAACGGAAATCCAAGACTTCTAAACTACTACAAACATCCTACGTAATTCCCGTTGTTTTTCATATATACGGAGATGTTCAAAGTGGAAAAACCATTACCTACGAAAAAATAGTAAATCATCTTGCTCAACTTAATGATGATTTTAATGGTCGAAATGCTGATTATGCAACAGTTGATCCATTTTTTCAACCCAGAAGAGGCTCATTAAACATTGAGTTTAAACTTGCCAAAATTGATCCGAATGGAGGCTGTACCTCGGGAGTCGTCTTTCATTCTGCCAAAAACGGGTATGGCAACGGTAGCGGATATGATGATCAAATTGCAGCCGATGCATGGGATAATACAAAATACATGAATGTATATATCCAAAATGATCTTTACCAAGATGGAGCTCTAAATAACTCAGGAGTAGCTTGGTACCCTGACTCTGGTATGACTGCTGACAATACAGCCCGTGTAGTCTTTAATGGAGCTTATTTATATGATAACTCCTATAGTAAAGAATTTTCGGCTACACTAACACATGAATTTGGGCATTTCCTCAATCTAATACACACATTTGAGGGTGGTTGCACAGGCACAGATCAAGTAGCCGACACTCCTCTTGAAGACGGATTACATACCTTAGCCTGCACTCAAGGAACAAATTGTAACGGCGACAGAGTGAATAATGAAAATTACATGGGTTACAATGGTGCACAAGGATGTTATAAAATGTACACTCAAGGGCAAATAGATCGGATGCTCGCTGCCTTAGAACATCCCGCAAGAAAAACCCTTTGGCAAGAAAGTAATCTCATTGCAACGGGAGTTAATTATACAGGAAGCTTATTAACTGTGAATAAAAGTTCTTTTAAAGAAGCTGTAGTAAATGATGGATCTTTTGACACATCATCGATAATAACACTATCAGGAACAAAAACACTTGCAATTAGTTCTGGAACTATGCTAGCGGGAACACATTTTACTCACACATTCCCAGCAGGAATTACACCAGTACTTACTGTTAACTCCAATTCTCAAATAACAGTTACCTTAACAGGAAAAGCAACAAATCATTTATTAACTAATAATACTAAAGGAGCAATTTCATTTTTGCCAGCAGCATTTACCGGTGGCACAACAGGTTTATCTTGTACAAGTATATATTTCAATTTCAATTTTGTAAATCCCTATGGGATTTTTTTTGTTGATATGCCTGACGTAACTGTTTCATCAGCGCTAACCTGGAAATATTTTGAAATAGAAAAAGGAGATGATCCAGCTTTTGGAGGTTGGAGATTTGCTGCCAATGCGCTAAAAATTGAAACTTATGCTAAAAAATTAGTATGTCAAACCGGAACTAAAAATATTTCACTATTAGCTCCAAATACTCAAGTAGGTCCTGCAAGCAATTTTACAGCACCGGGAGCTTATCCCAACCAATTAGATTTACGTACTGCAGCATATACAAACTGGGATGGTAAATCTGGATATGTTGGTTTTGATTATCTTATTGATGGTTTAACTTGCTATGGATGGTTCAAAGTTACCGTTGCAGCAAATGGAGACGGTTATACAATCTCTGAATATGCTTATAATACTCAACCAGGTGCGACAATTAACACAGGAATGACGGCTAAAACTGCTGTTGTGTTATCTGCAAATACACTATATGAGGCTGATGCTAATGATGGTGGCATAACATCAAGCACTGAGATTTCACTGTCGACCAATAATGGAACTTTTACCAAAAGTACGGGAACATTTACCGCTGGAACTGATTACACTATTTCGGGAGTACCAACTGGTTTAACAGCTGTTTTAACATTACAAAGTAACTCTAAAGTAGCGCTTACTTTTACAGGGAAAGCAAATCCACATTTACCTGCCAATGATGCTGCTGTTATAGTTACATTTAAAGACGCTGCAATAACTGGCGGAATTATAACTGTGGATAATCCTGCAAAAACAATAAATATAAAATTCGATGCTCCTTATGGAATTGTTTATGTAGATAATCCTGATTTTATAGTTTCTCCTGCAATCACTTGGAAATATATAGATTTGGGTATTGGTGACAATACCGAATATGGCGCATGGCAATTTGCTGCCAATGCATTAAAAATTGAAACTTACGGCAAGAGATTAGTCGGAATAACCGGAACAAGAAATATTGCTAAAATTGCTGCTGGTACATCTATAGGTGCTTCAAGTACTTTTGTTACACCTGGCGCAGCATACCCTGATCAATTAGATTTACGTACAGCAACTTATACAGCTTGGGACAATCAAACTGGTTATGTAGGTTTTGAATACACTAGCAGAGGAAGAACTTGCTACGGTTGGTTCAAAGTAAAAGTTACAGCTAGCGGAGATGGATATACTATTACCGATTATGCTTATAACACTAAACCTTTTGAAGCTATAATAGCTGGAGTTACAAGCGGAACAACAGTTGCAGCGCCAACAAATTTAGTAGCAACTCCAAACTCTACAACACTTCAGGCTGTATTAACATGGACTGATAATGCTACTAACGAAACTGCTTATACTGTAGAAAGAGCTTCGGCAGACGGTATTTATAGTGTTATTGCAACACTTGGAGCAAATGTTGCTACCTATACAAATACAGGTTTAACTGCTGGAAATACGTATACTTATAAGGTAAGAGCAAATGCTAATACTACATTTTCTGATTATTCTAATGTTGCAACGGCAGTATTAACAGCTACTTCACCCTATTGTAGTGCGCAAGGAGCAAATCAATATGAGTATATTAAAGATGTTGTAATAGGAAGTTTTACAAATTCATCTGGTGCGAATGCTTCCGGATATGGAAACTACACTTCTCAGAATATTACATTAACTCCAAACGCAAGTACACCAGTTAGTTTAACTCCAGGTTTTTCTAGTTCTAATTATACTGAATCTTGGGGAATTTGGATAGATTACAATAAAAATAACACATTCGAAGCTTCAGAGAAAGTAATTACTGGACTTTCGTCGAATGGTACAGTTACTGGTAATTTTACGGTGCCAAATGATGCTACTGGAACAACCAGAATGCGTATTGTAATGAAATATAATTCGAACCCAACTGCTGTATGCGGAAGTATTGGCGATGGAGAAGTTGAAGATTATACGGTAACTTTTGGACCATCAAATCCAAATCCTGTAACTCTGGCAACTCCTACAAACATTACTAATTCTGGAATTTACGCTCAAGGTTTTTATGCTTCATGGACACAAGTCGCAAATGCAACAAGCTATGAAGTACAATTATACAAAGCTGCAACTGGATGGGCAACCCAAGGAACATCGACTACGTATTATTTGTGGGTTCCAAAACAAGGAACTGAAACAGCTTATAGATTTAGAGTAAGAGCAGTTAATGCGGCCGGAACAAGCGATTGGAGTAGTTATCTTGACATAACTCTTCCTCTTGCCGGAGCTGAAGCTAATGATTCACTAGCAGGAAATAAATCCTTTTCGATGTATCCAAATCCTGCTTCAGATGTAGTTAATTTTTCTTTTGAAAATGTAAATAGTGCTACTGCAATAATTACCATTTACAACAATAACGGCGTTGTAATAGATACTGTACGCAATGCATCTAGTTATACTATCAAGAATTTGCCAACAGGTATTTATCATGTTATACTTACTGACGGGGCTTATAAACAAAGTAAAAAATTATTAGTGAAATAAAATTTGCTAATACTTTATAAGGAATCATAAAACTGAAACCGCTGAAAATTATTTCTCAGCGGTTTTTTTATATGTTGTAAATATCTACAAGAAAATGAATCGTAAATAATAGCAAGCCTTCCTTTTTATAGTTCCCATCAAATTGATTGGTTTAATGATAATTCAAATCTTTTACAACTTCACCGTTTTCCATTTGCCGGTTCTAAAAACTAAAACACTGCTAGTTGCCAATACAATTTCCGAAATTAGGATTGCAATAAATATTCCTTTTGGTCCCCATTCGTAATAAGTACCCAGTAAATATGATAACGGAAGCTGAATCATGTAAAACATTAGGATATAAAGTACGGTCACCGTGTTTACACTTCCGGCTGCATTTAACGCACGGGAGATTACCATGGTATAACCAAAGAAAAAGTAAGCGATAGCCATATACTGCAAATAAGTACTTGCATAAGAAAGGATTTGCTCATCATAGGTAAAAAATCCTGCCAGAGTTTTAGCATAGATCAATAAAAAAATGGCAATTAGCCCCAGAAAACACATATTAAACGCTCCTGTTTTCCATACCGAAGCTTCTGCCCTTTCCGGCTGTCTTGCACCAAGGTTCTGTCCGGTTAATACACCAGCCGCATTAGCAATTCCATAGGCAGGTAAAACACTAAACATAATAATCCGATTGGCAATTATATAGCCAGCCAGTACATTTTCACCAAGTTTGGCAACAATCACAATCATTAAAAATCTACTTGAAGAAGGTACCAGGTTCTGAATCATTCCGGCAGTTGCAAGTTTTAGGATTCGTTTCATCAGGGCAGGAACCATCAACATCTGTCGTTTTCCTATAATAATTGTGCTATTATTTTTAAACAGATACCATAACTGATAGCCAACACTAAAGACATTTGCAATTACCATAGCTACTGCAGCTCCCAATAACCCCAGCTTCGGAAATGGACCCAATCCGAAGATTAGTACCGCACACAGCAAACCATTTAAAACATTCGAAAATGCGAGGGTTCGCATAGCCATCGAGGCATCTCCGGAACCTCTAAACACTCCGTTAATCAAAATACGCATGATCATAAAAATGAGTCCTGCAAACATAGTTTTAGAAAAAGTGTTGCCGTAGCTCACCAAATGATCTGATCCACCTGCAAAACGCATAATCTCTTGGTTAAAAATTACGGCTAAAACGCTGCATATCACAGAAAGGAAAATCCCCAAATAAATGACCTGCATTGCGGTCTGTCCTGCTCTACGAGGTTTTTGTTCTCCTACCCTTCTTGAAATCATTGCTGTTGCCGCAATACTCAAACCCATCGCTACCGACTGAATAAGAATCACTACAGAGTTAGTAATCCCTACGACTGTAATGGCATTTTCACCCAGACTGCTTACAAAAAGAAGATCGACTAAAACAAAAAGAGACTCCATACTGAGCTCTAACATGGTAGGTACAGATAATAAAAAGGTCGCCCTGTTTACATTTCCTGTGGTAAAATTCTTTTCAGTTCCTTGCAATGCAATCCTGAATAAAGTAAATATTGAACGTATTTTTACTAGCACAATTATTTGGTTTAAAAGAGAAATATTAAGATTTTTTTGGAGAATGGCAGCGGTACTAAAATACCCGGATCAATCCTCTCTGGTGGGGTGATTATCTGCCTTTATTTTTTCGTAAGTGAAGAGCTAAACAGCATCTTTATTATCACAGCTGCAGATTCTTCTTTTAAAATTTAGCTTAACTTTTGTTTCGCATGGTTTTCAGGATAATTTCAAACCTCTTTATTAAATATGCCAGGAAACTTTTTTATCTATAGCGGTTCTCCTTTTGGTTACAGAAAGTGCCGACTCCTCAGGGAAACCTATAAAAAATAGTCCTAAAGATTGCTCATTGGCCTCGAGACCAAAGGTTTTTACATACTCTATTGCAGCACCACTTGAATCCCAATAGGAACCCAACTGATAAGAAGTTGCACTAATAGCCATATTTTGCACTGCGCAGGAAACGGCAGCCAGTTCTTCCCACTCAGGAATGTTCACTTTGGTGCTTTTAGAAAGAATCACTCCGATCAGACACGCCGCTTTAAGTGGATATTTTTTAAGATAATTATACTTTGCCGCTTTTTTTTCGACATCAGTAATATCCTCATACAGATACTTGTAATAGCCTGCCATATAATTTCCATATTTTTCAAGTTGACTTCCTTCAAGCACTATAAATCTCCAGGGTTCTGTCATTTTATGAGTAGGCGCCCATGTTGCATTGATTAGAATTTCCTGCAATACTGCATCTGAAAGACTTCCTCCTACATAAGAATCAGCATAAATACTTTTTCTAAATCTAATTAGCTGAGTTGCAACTTCAGATGAAGAACTTATGATACTTGTTTCCATAAACTTTAATAAAGATTTAGTGATAATTTAGATAAAATTAAGTACGAAAAATATGCAAAATAAATTTTGTTATTTAAAATTATTATAAATAGCTTTGCTGAACTAAATTATTATTTATAATTAGAATAAATAAGAAC
>NZ_NCWQ01000135.1:0-8641 GCF_002156885.1 Flavobacterium sp. AJR
GCATTTACCAAACAGAAGTCTTGAGTAGCATCAGTAGTAGTTGGTGTAGCTGGATCAGTTACCGTTACGGTTACCAGTAAACGAACTGAACTCTCACAATTAGTTATTGGATCAAGGATCGCTCCATAATATGTTCCATTAGCTAAAGCTGTTGTTGGCGCTAAAGCTGTTCCTCCAGTGGCAACATTATACCAAACTACGCCAGTTTCATTTACCTGAAGACTTGCAACTGTTGGTGCATTTACCAAACAGAAATCTTGAGTAGCATCAGTAGTAGTTGGTGTAGCTGGATCAGTTACTGTAACTGTTACCAGTAAACAATCTTGAGTAGCATCAGTAGTAGTTGGTGTAGCTGGATCAGTTACTGTAACTGTTACCAGTAAACGAACTGAACTCTCACAATTAGTTACCGGATCAAGGATTGCTCCATAATAAGTTCCGCTTGCTAAGGCCGTTATTGGCGCTAAAGCTGTTCCTCCAGTGGCAACATTATACCAAACTACGCCGGTTTCATTTACCTGAAGACTTGCTACTGTTGGTGCATTTATCAAACAGAAGTCTTGAGTAGTATCAGTAGTAGTTGGTGTAGCTGGATCAGTTACTGTAACTGTCACCAGTAAACGAACTGAACTCTCACAATTAGTTACTGGGTCTAGAATCGCTCCGTAATAACTTCCGCTCGCTAAAGCTGTTGTTGGTGCTAAAGCAACTCCACCTGTAGCGGTGCTGTACCAAACTACGCCAGTTTCATTTACCTGAAGACTTGCAACTGTTGGTGCATTTACCAAACAGAAGTCTTGGGTAGTATCGGTAGTAGTTGGTGTTACAGGGTCGGTTACGGTTACGGTTACCAGTAAACGAACTGAACTCTCACAATTAGTTACTGGATCAAGGATCGCTCCATAATATGTTCCATTAGCTAAAGCTGTTGTTGGCGCTAAAGCTGCTCCGCCTGTAGCGGTGCTGTACCAAACTACGCCAGTTTCATTTACCTGAAGACTTGCAACTGTTGGTGCATTTACCAAACAGAAGTCTTGAGTAGCATCAGTAGTAGTTGGTGTAGCTGGATCAGTTACTGTTACTGTTACCAGTAAACGAACTGAACTCTCACAATTAGTTATTGGGTCTAAGATTGCTCCATAATAAGTTCCACTAGCTAAAGCTGTTGTTGGTGCTAAAGCTATTCCTCCAGTGGCAACATTATACCAAACTACGCCAGTTTCATTTACCTGAAGACTTGCTACTGTTGGTGCATTTACCAAACAGAAGTCTTGAGTAGTATCAGTAGTACTTGGTGTTACAGGATCTGTTATGGTTACCGTTACCAGTAAACGAACTGAACTCTCACAATTAGTTACCGGATCAAGGATTGCTCCATAATATGTTCCATTAGCTAAAGCTGTTGTTGGCGCTAAAGCCACTCCGCCTGTAGCGGTGCTGTACCAAACTACGCCAGTTTCATTTACCTGAAGACTTGCTACTGTTGGTGCATTTACCAAACAGAAGTCTTGAGTAGCGTCGGTAGTAGTTGGTGTTGCAGGATCTGTTACAGTAACTGTTACCAGTAAACGAACTGAACTTTCACATCCTGTTATTGGGTCTAAGATTGCTCCGTAATAAGCACCGTTTCCTAAAGCTGTTGTCGGAGCTAAAGCCGCTCCTCCAGTTGCAACGTTGTACCAAATTACGCTAGTCTCATTTGTCTGAAGATTTGCTACTGTTGGCGTATTTACCAGACAGAAATCTTGAGTATCATCAGTAGTAGTTGGTGTAGCTGGGTCGATCACAGTTACGGTTGTAACTTGAAGTTCACCATTTTTATTTTGACATGTAAAATCACTTGTTACTGCAACATAATAAGAAAAAGGGCTCATAAGTTTTGTTAACCCTGAGATTGTTAAAACTCCCACATTACTAACTGCATAAGTGACATTATCAACCACTAATCCATCAGTAATAGGCTGTGTTTTATTCGCATCAAAATACCAAAAGAAGACTGGGCTTCCCAAAGTACTTGTTGGTGTTAATACAGCATCAGTATCATGACAAATAGAAGCATTGTTTACTACAATATCTGTTGGTAAAGATGTTGGCAATATTGTGAACGTAACTTGTTTTCTATCGCCTGAAACTGTTTCACAAAACTCATCTGAACTTACTCCAACATAATAAGTATAAGTTCCAGGAGCTAATCCTGTTAACTTTAATTCAGAAATTGTTTCCCCAGGAACCAACTGACTTGTTGTTCCATCAAAACTATACCAGTAGTATATTGGATTTGTAAGTACTGGTGTAGCAGCTAAAGTTGCATTCAATGTTACTTTTCCATCTTCAGCACAAATAATAGTGTTATTTCCCCCATTAATTGTTACACTTGCTACTGCTGCTGCAGGAGTTGTAGCTCTAACAACTACAGTCACTTCTCCTCTCGCAAGAGCTGCACAGCCATAACGAATTGGTTGGATATAATATTTATAAGTACCTGCTGCTAACGTAGCTGGAATCGTATATGTCTGACCATCGGCAAGGAAATTTCCTCCAGTTGGGGAGTCATACCATTTATAAGTCGAACAATTGGCAGGGGGCACTTCTAATGTTATATTGCTACCAGGACAGACCGTGACCATATTATTAATGTCTCCCCCAAGAACTTTAGTATTTGTTACACGGTCAATATTATGTACTCTAAGTTGGTCTAACACACTTGCTACACCTCCTAAAGATATTGTAACTCTATCATATGGTTGAGTTTGAGGTGCAACAACGGTCATTGCTATTGTACCTCCCGAAAGTAGTCTTAAAGACAATAAATTACTATCGTTTTGAATCGGTGCACCAACAGCAGTATTTCCTAAATAAAGCTGAATATTAAATCCTGTAAGTAAATTGAGATTTAAAATCGTTCCAGGTTTAGAAATTGTTATTCTAAGGCTATCTCCAACCATCGATGGTGTTCTAAAAGTTGCTGTAAGCTGAGCAGCAGCAAGTACTCCTGCTCCACTAAACATTGTAGCATAAGTAGCAACATCACCATCGGCAATATTCCATGGGTCTGTCACCCCTACAGTAGCTGTTAATGCGCCTACTCCTAAGTCTTTTACACCAAAGAAAACATCTTCAATATCACCTTGTCCACAAGTTATCTGAGTAACTGGCTTATCATAATAAGCATCATACACATTAATATTTTGTGCTACACCTAAAATTGACCCCATTTGTACTCGAATACCGTCATAAGCTTTAGGCCCTGTAGCATCGGATGGAACAAATGTATATTCGAATGAATTTTGACCTGATAATAAATTTAGTAATGATCCCGATATAGATTGTAAAGTTCCAATATCAATTGGGTTTCCAAGTCCATCACGTTTAGTTCCTACCACAGTAACACTTTGTCCCAGTGCAACAGCGCTATAATCTGAACCTAACTTAATTGTTACAGGAGTACCTTGTGTTATTGTTCCTGGCCATTGTAGATTTTGCCATGTTGTTCCGATACCTAAAAGTCCTAAACCAGTTGTTATTGTAGAATAGGTTTGTGGATTACCATCTACAGCACTAGCTTTATTTGTAACAGTTCCTGTAACAATAGTTCCCCACTGTTGAGTTGTAGCATATTCTCTCTCTAATAATGGATCACAACTAGCTGGGTCTATAACAGTAATTGTAATAGTCTGACTATTAGTACAAGTTCCATTACTCGCAATTACCGTATAAGTAAAAACACCAACAGTATTAAGTGCGCCTGTATTATTTGATGGTATAGCATTCCCTGATGGATCATACCACGTAACAGTTCCATTTGAAGTTGCGGATAAAGGTACAGAATCACCTAAATTCACAACCACCGAACTTGTTACTGCTGTTAAAGTAGGTAACTGATTAATTGTAACCGTTACTTTTTGTTTTACAGATGGACAATCAACACCGATTGTTTGTGCCTGAATCCAATAATCACCACTTACTGTAATATTCCCTGCGGCAACTTCTGTGATTGGATTGTTTGATGAATCAAAGAAAGTATATGTTGTATTTCCTGATGTATCAAAATTTGTGATCGCATCTTTTAAATTTACTTTAGCACAACCAGCCAAAGTTGCTGTAACTGTTAAAGCTGAGCCTACTGGAAAATTTACTACAACTTCTTTTAAAGCTCCGTCTATATTTTCGCAAATACCTCCATTAAGTACCGAAACATAATATTTATAAGGTGCATCAGTAGCATTAAGTCCACTAATTGTAAGAGCACCTGTTGAAGCATCTTTGGAGAAGGTAACTCCAGGTTGGGCAACAATAGTAGTCCCTGTTATAATTTCCTGAGTTTTACTTTGATCTGTATAATATTTAAATGTTGCTCCCGCAAATGTAGATGTTGGAGATAAAACAGCACCTCCCGCACAAGTAGCGGTTAAAGGAGTTGTTATCGTAATATCACTTTCTGTAGGAATAGGCAACACTGTTACTGTAATAGCCTGACGATTAGTATTCAAACACGGTGTAACTCCACGACTAGCTTCTAAATAAAATGTTTTAGTTCCTGTTAATGATCCCGTTGTATAAGTATTTGTATTAGTTGCTAAAGCAGTCCCACCAGTTGCTACATCATACCAAGTAAATGTTTGTGTACCCGTAGCCGTAGCTGTTAATGTAGTAGTTTGTCCTGCACAAATTGGAGATGATGCTCCTGCTATCGAAGCATTTGGATATCTGTAAGAAGCCTCATAAATATCTAAGCTCGTCAATAAAGTAGCTAATCCGCTTAATTGAATCTGAACACTTGTAAATGGACCTGCTGCTGTAAAACTCGCTCTAAAGCGGTTTCCTCCTAATAGTTGAACATTTAAAAGCGAACTAATAGCAACTTGATCACTATTAGGAACACCTGAGTTAAAACTTTGCAAAGTAATATTCGAAAGAGCACTGATATCAAGAAGTCCCACAGGAATTCCTAATTCAACATCTATAATATCACCTGTTTGCCCTGTTGTAGGGAAACTCAACATTTGCTGAATATAATCCCCTAGTAAACCAACAGGAATTGAAAGGTTGGCAGCAGTTGCATTATTTCCATCCACAGAAGCTCCGTTATTTGTTGAATCACATAATAAGCATCCTGTTGTTCCTCCTTTTGAAGTTACTTGTGAATTAGCTAATAAACAAGAATTGATTGAATTACTTATAACAACATTAATAACAGCCCTTGTACTATTTGTACAAGTTGTAGTTGTACTTCTCGCTGCAATATAAAAGCTCTTATTTACTATTAAAGCAGGAGATGGTGTATATGAGGTTGTGCCAGATGATAGTAAGTTTCCATTAATTGGAGCATCATACCAATCGTAAGCTACATCTGTAACAGGATTCGTAACCTGCAAAGTAACATTCTGTCCAGATTGAATAAATACTGTTGATGATCCTACAGTTGGTACTGCTGGTATTGGATTAACATTTACATGTACCGGAGTACGTGTAGGACTTGAACAACTTCCAATAACTGCTTCAACATGATAAGTTACAGAAGCAGTTAAACCTGGTGTCGTATAAGTCGTACCTGTAAATACCAAATTTCCACCTGCAGATTCATCATACCAATTATAAGTTGTACCTGCAACTGGGGAATCAACTGTTATTATTGTGGATTCTCCACTACATACATTTAAAGGTGTAGCCACAACCGTTGTTGGAGCAACAGGATTATTAACTGTTACAAGAACAGGATTCCTTTCGCTATTCACACAACCATTACGAGTAACTTCAACATAATAGGTAGTATTCACGGTTAAAGGTAATGTTGTATAAGCAGCTGTGCTACTCAATAAAGTTCCTCCAGTTAAAGCATCATACCACTTAATCGTTTCACCTAAAGCTGCACTAGACATTAACGTTGTTGTTTGTCCGCTACAAATTGTCGTATTTCCAGTTATAGTTCTTGCTTTAAATTTATATGAAGCCCCATAAATATTAAGATTTGTTAGTAATGTTGCTAAACCTCCTAACCTAATCTCAACACGATCAAAGGCTGAACCTGCTGTAAGACTTGCTTTAAAACGATTACCCGTTAATAATTGAATATTTAAAAGAGAACTGTTTACAGCTACCCTATCATTATTATAGGTAGCACCATTATAGGTAGCTAATGAAATATAACTTAAGGCGCTTATATCTAAAAGTCCAGTTGGAATTTCTAAATCAACTGTAATAACATCTCCGGCCTGACCTGAGTTATTAAACTGTAGTGTTTGTTGAATCCAACCAGTAACTAAACCAACAGGCACTGATAATGTAGCTGCTGTACTGCTGCTACCATCAACCGAATTATTAGGATTACTTGAAGAACATAATAAGCAAAGTCCGTTTTGAGCTGTCTGTTGGCTATTTGCATCCAAACATCCTCCCAACGAACTAGTTGAAACATTTACAACGATCGGTACTCTGGTAGCACTTACACATCCTCCTGCAACATTACGCGACTCAACATAATATGTTTTGGTAGCGGTTAGTATTGGAGTAGTAAAAGTATTAGAACTAGCCAATAATAAAGTTCCTCCTGTAGGTACATCATACCAATCCAAAACAACGCCAGACTCTGATGTCGAAGCGCTTAAGGTTGCATTTTGTCCCGTTAATATTGAGACACTTGGCGTTAATACCGTTGCCACAGCAGGAATTGGAGTTAAAGTAACACTAACCGGAGTTCTTGTTGCTGTCTTACAAGCTCCTATCGAAGCCTCAACATAAAAATTAGTCACACCCGCTGATACTGTAGGGGTATATGTAGTACCTGTAGTTATAGCAACACCTCCTGTTGGAGTACTAAACCAGGAATAAGTTGTTCCCGGTACGGGACTTATCACCGATAATGTAGTCGCCTGCGTAGCTGTAGAAGAACAAATTGCAGTACCGCTACTATCTATAGCAGGTAATAGAGGATTTAGAACATTTACTGTTACAGGTATTCGTTGATCGCTTTCGCAACCTACACCTCTTGAAACGCTTACATAATAAGTAGTTGTAGCTGTTAAAGCTGGTGTTGTATATGTATTAGTATTAGAAAGTGCAGTAGTAGAAGTTGCTGAACTATACCAAGCCAATGTTGTTCCAGCACCAGGCGTAGCAGAAAGAACTGCCGATTGCCCATAACATACTGATTGTGATTGGCCTCCTGTAATAGTTGGCGCTGCAAACTGCAAACGCACCTCATATACTCTTAAATTTACTAATAAACTTAATAGGCCTCCAGTTTCAATTCTTACACCATTTGCATCACCGGGCAATGTATATGTTACAGCTGCTATTGCATTACCAGGTAACAGCTGAAGGTTTAATAATGGACTATTTAAGGCTACCTGTGAGCCAACATCAGCCGCTCCATTTTTAGCCTGAACAGAGACATTAGATAATAAACCAACATCCAACAATCCGTTTCCTGTACCTAAATAAAAAACAATTTGGTCTCCCGCTTTTGCTGTCTGACTAAAACTTAATGTCTCTTGTGCAAAACAGAGTAAACCAACAGCATTTGTTAACGAAGCATAAGTAGCCATACTTCCATCAAAAGCATCATTGGGAGTCGTTACACTCATACCAACGCACAATAATCCACCTGTACTATTGGTCTGTGAAGTCGGCTTACAAAAAGTCTGTGAAAATGAGCTCGAAAAGGGAATTAATATCAAAAACAACCACAAATAATTTTGTAGAAATGCCCCCTTTTTTATTGTTAAGAAAAATGTTTTCATATTCCTGAAAGATTAATAAAGTGATAAATAAATTCCAATATGATAAATAGGCAACTCTATCAACAACCTCTCTTGTGTATTTACGCAGAGATTATTAAAACAAAAGCCATAATAACAAATCATCAGAAATACATTCTAATGCTGTTAAAAACATCTAAATTTTAAGGTCTATAAAAAATTACTCAGAATTTGTTGCAAACTCAATTCGCGAAGAAGCGTATGATTCCTTAATTCGACAAAATTTAAAAGTCAAATGAATGCTAAAAAAAGAAAGACGTTTACAAGAGTCATTTAAAGTAGATTTTAATTTCATAAAAATGTTTTTAAGAGATTAATGTATTTATTAGGGATTCTACTTTTGTCATTTTTTGGTTACCATAAGGCACTAAAAGCCTGTATGCGATGCTCCATATGGTCATCCATAAAAATAAAAAACAGAAATTTTAACTCGACAATTTTAAGTACAAGAAAGAATTCACACGATAATCTTAAAGAAACAGAGTTCTACAAGAAATGCGAAAAACTAAGATCTATTGATTTTATAAATAGATTTAATTACTAATACTTGAGTAGTCGATTTACGCTTCTGGGGACTGAAGACTCAAATTAATAATACTAACTACGTATTATTATCGAATAGACAACATCGATAATCACGCCTATATTGAACATACTGATTATTTAATTTGGGGATACAAAAAATCAGTTGTTTTATAAAAATATTTAAAAGGAAAAATTGCTTTCTAGCTATACTAACAAAATTAGATATGACATTTAATTTTGAATTGAATGCTAATGAAGTAAAGAATAAAGAAAAGAAGAATTTATTTCTTCTGAAAAAAGTAATTATAAATTCCATAAGCATCCAGGTTAAATAATAATTGACAAAAAATCGTACAAAA
>NZ_NCWQ01000136.1:0-7085 GCF_002156885.1 Flavobacterium sp. AJR
ATAATTGTTTAAGAACTTAATTTTAGTAAAAAAATGAACCATATCAATATTTTGAGCAGTATCTATGTTGTTGTTTGTGAGATCCTTATTGTTTATGTAAACGTTTTTTTGATAACTTCTAAATCAAAAAAAAGAATAAATTAGTTGATTTTGTGCTGCAAAATTTATTCAAAATAATATATGCTAAATAAGATTTAGTGTATATATCTAATTTTTCTATTAATCAACTCTTTTTCCGAATAAGATGTCCTTATTTAGGACATTATGCCACTTTTAATTCAGTCTTTTTTTTAAGCTTACAAGTACTTTTGTAAAAAATTAGCTACTATCTATTGGTGCTAAAAATAGCATGAAAGACTCCTTTTTAAGTACTGTATTTTAAAGTATTTACTTGTGATTTAATCTGCTTGATTTTCTTAATAATATATCCAAATAATAGCCAAAATGTGACTGGCTACGGGGGACCCTTTTCTATATTTTAAATATTCTATCCATTTTGTCTTTTTAGTTGTTATCGAAATTGCGTTTATCTATATCTGATAAACATCAAATCTAAATAAATTAAAAACACGATTTTATTATAAGTTTTATGCAAATGTTAATGACATATATTCTGAATTACTACTTTTTAGGAGCTTTTATAATAGTACTTTTTTCTTTTTTAGCGTCTTATAAACTATTTCCTATATTGATTCATTTAAGTTCTGTAAAAAAATTATCCAAAATACCAGAAGAAAGAAGTTCTCACCTATATAATACACCAACTATGGGTGGAGTAGGGATTTTCTTTGGTTTTACATTGACGTTTGCATTTCTAGGATCAATTTTAAATAAATATCTACAAATAGATACCTTATTAGATTTAACAGCCTCCCTTTTAATTTTATTCTTTATTGGTATCAAGGACGATTTATTAGTCATTTCTCCTTTAAAAAAATTAATAGCGCAATTCTTTGCAGCAGGAATTTTAATTCTGTTTTCAGATATATATATAACCAATTTTTATGGAATTTTTGGTATTCATGAACTTCCATATATTATCTCAATCATTTTTACTTTTTTTGCTTTTGTGGTTGTCATAAACGCTTACAATCTAATAGACGGTATTGATGGTTTGGCTGGCGCAATTGCCTTAATAATTAGTTTGTTTTTTGGATTCTATTTTTTAGCAAATAGACAATTCACGCAAATGCTGATTTCGTTTTCTTTGATAGGTCCACTAATTGCCTTTCTTAAATTTAATGTTTCCAAAACTCAAAAAATTTTTATGGGTGATACGGGAAGTATGGTAATTGGTTTTATTATAATGTATCAATCTATCAATTTCTTAACAATAAATGAGACTTTGGCAATTCCGTTTTCACTAGATAATGGACCTATTTTTATTTTAGCATTTCTTTCTTTACCCTTAACAGATACTTTAAGAGTTTTTATTATTAGAATTAAAAATGGACAAAGCCCTTTTAAAGCTGACCGTAATCACATTCACCATTACTTTTTAGATTCAGGATTGACACATATAAAAGCAACAATTATTATTACATCATTATCCTTAATTGTAATTCTAAGTGCATTTTTACTACAGAACGTAAATATCAATCTTGCTTTATTCTTAATTATTATCATTTCTTCTATTGTCTATCTGCCTTTAACATTGAGGAAGTCAAGATAATTAGTATGATAAAAAGTATTCTTTAGAGAATATCTAAAATTCAAATTATAACATAATAATTAAAATAATTAAAATGGCAAAAGTACTTATTGTATTCGGAACTCGTCCTGAAGCAATTAAAATGGCCCCATTGGTTAAAGAATTTAAGAAGTATCCAAAAACATTTACTACGAAAGTATGTGTAACAGCTCAACATAGAGAAATGTTAGATCAAGTATTAAACTTTTTTGACATTACTCCAGATTACGACCTTGATTTAATGAAACCAAATCAAGACTTATATAGCTTAACATCGGATATAATTATTAATATGAAATCTGTGTTAGAAGATTTTCAACCAGATTATGTGTTTGTACATGGAGATACCACAACAACTATGGCAGGAAGTATCGCCTCATTTTATAGCGGTGCTAAAATATGTCATGTTGAAGCTGGTTTAAGAACCCATAATAAATGGGCACCGTTTCCAGAAGAAATAAATAGACAGATAACAGGACGTTTATCAGATTATCATTTTGCACCTACCAAATTGTCTAAGCAAAATTTATTAAACGAAAACATTGCCGAAGATTCAATCATAATTTCAGGAAATACAGTTATTGATGCATTACTACAGAGTATAGATAAAGTAAATCAAGCACCGAGTAGTTTAATTCAAGAGCTATCATCAAAGCTTGGTGAAAAAGAAATGATTCTCGTGACAGGGCATCGACGAGAAAATCATGGAGATGGATTTATCCGTATATGTGAGGCATTAAAAACTATAGCAATGGATAATCTGGACCGAATAATTGTTTATCCAGTTCACTTAAATCCTAAGGTACAAGAACCTGTAAATCGAATTTTATCTGATATTCCTAATGTATTACTTATTAATCCTTTGGCTTATGAGGATTTTATTTGGATGATGAATCGATCTAAACTAATTATTACAGATAGTGGTGGTGTACAAGAAGAAGCACCTAGTCTAGGGAAACCAGTCCTAGTTATGCGAGATATTACTGAACGTCCGGAAGCGGTAGAAGCAGGAACTGTAATACTAGTTGGTACCGATAAAGAATTGATTATAAAAGAAACCTTGAATCTTTTAAATAATAAAGATCGTTTTGAAAGCATGAGTTCTTTACATAACCCTTATGGTGATGGGAATGCGAGTAATAGAATTGTAAATTTTATTGCAGAATTAGAAGGCACAGAAATAATATAGCGAGATAAACTCACGAATAAAAAATAATAACAATGAATCAACCAGAAGTTGTAATGATTGGTTTAGGCTATATAGGTCTACCAACAGCAGCATTAATAGCGTCTAAAAATATCCGTGTACTAGGTGTCGATATTAACCCTACAGTAGTAGATACTATAAATATGGGTAAAATTCACATTGTAGAACCACAATTAGATATTGCTGTTGAAAATGCTGTTAAAGCAGGTTTTTTAAAAGCTGCTACAACGCCAGTAGAAGCTTCAACCTATTTAATAGTTGTTCCTACACCTTTTAAAGGAAGAAATGAACCAGATATTTCATTTGTTCAAGCAGCTACAAAAAGTATTATCCCGATTTTAAAGAAAGGAGATTTGTATATTATAGAATCTACTTCTCCAATCGGAACTACTGAAAAAATGAGAGATTTTATCTTTAGTGAACGACCTGAATTAGAGGGTTTTTTAGATATTGCTTATTGCCCTGAGCGTGTATTACCCGGAAATGTTATGTATGAATTGGTATATAACGATAGAGTAATCGGTGGAATAGATGATAAATCAACAGAAAAAGCAATTGCCTTTTATTCAAGATTTGTACAATCTAAATTACACGCTACAAATGCGCGAACTGCAGAAATGTGCAAATTAGTCGAAAACTCGTCAAGAGATGTACAAATTGCATTCGCTAATGAATTGTCATTGATTTGCGATAAAGCAAACATAAATGTTTGGGAATTAATTGCTCTTGCTAATAAACACCCGAGAGTAAACATTCTACAACCTGGGTCTGGTGTTGGAGGACATTGTATCGCTGTTGATCCATATTTTTTGGTTTCAACATATCCGCTGGAATCTAAAATAATAAACACAGCCAGAGAAATCAACAATTTTAAGTCATTTTGGTGTGCTGAAAAAATTCAATCTACTAAACTAAAATTTGAATTAAAATACGGAAGAAAAGCTAGTATTGCTCTTATGGGATTAGCATTTAAACCAAATATTGATGATTTAAGAGAATCTCCAGCTAAATATATAGTTCAAAAAGTTTTGCAAGATGATAACAATGGAGAATATTTTATAGTAGAACCTAACATCACAGAACACAAAGTTTTTAAATTAACTAATTATGAAGAAGCAGCTCGTTTGGCTGATATAATCGTATTTCTAGTTAATCATAAGGAATTTAAAGAAATTGAGATTTCTGAAGATAAAGAGGTTTTAGATTTTTGTGGTGCTTTACAAGTTTTCGGCACATAAACAGCAAATCATTTCTGATCTCCTTAATAAATTAATTTAAAAGGAGAAGTCTAAGAATAGAATTTTAAAAACCAAAATATTGAATTCCAAAACTATAGCAAAAAACACAGTATTTCTTTATATAAGAATGTTTTTTACAATGGGAGTAACTCTTTATACTTCCAGAATAATTTTAAATACATTAGGGGTAGAAGATTACGGTATTTATAGTGTAGTGGGAGGAATCATAACTTTGTTTGGTTTTTTCAATAGCGCAATGACCTCGGCTACACAACGTTTTTTGTCTTTTGATATTGGTAAAAATGATTCAGAGCAACTGAAGAAAACGTTTAACGCAACGTTAAACATACATATAATCATAGGTCTTTTAATTTTAGTATTAGCCGAGACATTTGGGCTTTGGTTTGTAAATAATACGCTGAATTTGCCCGCAGAAAGAATGACAGCAGTTAATTGGGTATATCAGTTTTCAATTTTTACTTTTTTTTTAGGAATAATACAAGTACCATATGATGCATTAATTATCGCCCGTGAAAAAATGGGAATTTATGCAATTATGAGTTTTGTAGAAGTTATTTTGAAGTTGATAATAGTCTATTTACTTGTTATCTTTTCTTTCGATAAACTGATTTTATATGCTGGATTATTGTTTTTAGTGGCATTTATTATAAGAATGTCTCACAAAATTTATTGTAAGAGATATTATTCAGAAAGTAGGTATCAGTTTTATTTTGAAAAAGAATTATATCATAAATTGATTGCTTATTCAGGATGGAATTTATTCGGAAATATTGCTTCAGTTGCCAGAGGACAAGGTATAAACGTTATTTTAAATCTATTTTTTGGAACGGTACTAAATGCTACATATGGTATTACGCTTCAAGTTCAATCGGCAGTTAGTTTATTTGTAACTAATTTCCAGATGGCTGTTAATCCGCAGGTTATTAAAAATTATGCTCAAGGAAATATTGAACAAAGCAAAAAGTTAATCTTTCAAAGCTCTAAGTTCTCCTATTTTTTGATGCTCATAATTGTTTGTCCGATACTATTTAACATTGATTTTATTTTGAAAATATGGCTTAATAATCCGCCACAATACACTTCAATATTTGTTACTCTTTGCTTGATAGGTTTATTGATAGATTGTATCTCAGGACCTTTAATGACAGGAGCACAAGCTACAGGTAATATAAAATGGTATCAGATTATCGTTGGTATTTTAATCTTTTTGAATCTTCCTTTAGCTTATTTGCTATTAAAGATTTACAATAAACCAGAATTAATATATTACATAAGCATTACTATTTCAATTGTATCATTAATATTTAGACTTCGTTTTGTAAAAAAAACAATAGGCCTATCTATTACGAATTTTATGACAACAGTAATTTTGAGAATCTTTCTTGTAACACTACTATCAATAATTGGTTTTTTGTTTTTAAATAAGTTTATTACTCTATCAAATGAATGGCTACTGTTTTTTGCGAAGTCATTTTCTCTAATATTAATCGTGATTTTTAATATTGCTTTTTTAGGATGTAATGAAAATGAAAAAAGATTTATACAAAAAATTTTACATCTAATTAAATGAAAATAAAATATACTATCGAGGATATTGTAAATCAAGATTTGTGCACGGGTTGTGGTATTTGTGTATCTGAATCATCAGCAACCCTGAAAATGGAGTGGGATAAATTTGGCTTTTTGAAACCTGCAAAAATTGGTAAAAAAATTAATGAAAGTGCCATTAAAGTTTGTCCCTTTAACCCTATGCCAGATGATGAAGTAGAGGATGAAGATAAATTAGCAAATATTTTTTTGAGTAATGCAAAAAAAGCAAATAACAGGATAGGACGTTTTGAAAATACGTACGTTGGTTACTCAAACGAACATCGAGAGACTTCTTCATCTGGAGGATTAGCAACTTATGTATTCAGTAAACTATTGGAACATAATATTGTTGATTATATATTTATTGTCAAAGAAATTAATGGAACTTATGAGTATCAGCTTTTTAGTGATATATCTACAATAAATCAGATTTCAAAAACAAGATACATTCCAGTAACACTTGAAAAATTATTTCTGCAAATTGATAAAATTGATGGTAGGATTGCAGTATCTGGCGTAGCATGCTTTATTAAATCGATACGATTAAAACAATATTATAATCCTGAATTAAAAGGAAAAATTCCATTTCTAATTGGGATTATATGTGGAGGACTTAAGAGTAAATTTTTTACTGATTATTTAGTCCAAAAATCAGGAATTGTTTCAACTTATTCTAAACAAGAATATCGTATAAAAGATAGAGAAAGTACAGCTACAGATTACTCATTTGGAGCTTATGATGAAAAATATAATTTTCATCAAGTAAAAATGAGATCAGTTGGAGACATGTGGGGAACAGGACTGTATAAATCAAACGCATGTGATTTTTGCTCTGATGTTCTTACAGAACTTGCAGATATATCATTAGGAGATGCATGGCTTGATGAGTATCGAAATGAGGGGCTTGGTAATAGCGTAATAATTACCAGATCAATTATTGCTGATGAATTAATAAAAAATGGAATTCTAACCAATGAAATCTCTGTTAAAATTGTAGATGAAAATAAAATAATACAATCACAATTAGGTGGTTTTAATCATCGTCAAGATGCAATTGGTTTAAGAATAAAACTACGTAAATTAAGAGGGGAAATTATTCCATTCATTCGTAAAAGAGTGATAAAAGACATATCCATTCCATTTGCAATCGTTCAATTAAATAGACTGATAGTAAGAAAAAAAAGTTTAATCGAGTGGCAAAAAAAGCCAAATTTAAATGTTTTTGAAAAAAAAATGAAATTAATGATGTTTAGTCTTAAACTCACAAGTTTATTATATCGAAAACTAAAAAAATAATAAAAAATATAATAATGAAAATTGGAATTCTTACCCAGCCTTT
>NZ_NCWQ01000137.1:0-6853 GCF_002156885.1 Flavobacterium sp. AJR
AAAACGGTAAATTACATGCTGAAGATCTTTGGAAAATGTCCAAATTTCCAGAAGATATAGATGCTTTTTATGCTGAGCTGAAAAAATTAATTGAAGATGATAAAAAGATCAAAGAAAGTAGCGATAAAGGTTATTTGGAATTAGTATGAGAATAGACAAAGTTTACATTGAAGAATTTAAGAATCTTAGAAAGTTCTCTATTGATTTGGATGAAAGCAAAATGCACACCGTTTTAATGGGGCAAAATGCGGCAGGTAAGTCAAATTTCATAGAAGCAATTGTTTTAATTTTTAGAGATCTAGATCATGAAAGAGAAACGGAATTTACTTACGAAATAGAATATCGATGTAATGGAAGATATTTAAAAGCGATAGGTGGTAAAAACGTTAAAGGCATATATCAGCTTTATATTGGCGAAAAAATAGGTAACGATATTAAATATCCATTGAAGCCTTTATCAAAAGCAATCTTTAGAGAAAATAAAGATAAATATTTACCTAAACACGTTTTCTCTTATTATTCTGGTGTAAGTGATAGACTTTTAAAACATTTTGATAGACATCAAGTGCGATTCAGAGATGATTTGTTAAAAGGAATTGACCATCCAATAAGAAGGCTTTTTTACGCGAGAAATATTCATAGTCATTTTGTTTTAATGTCATTTTTTTCATTTAGTGATGAAAAAATTCAGAATTTCCTTAGCGAGTATTTAAACATTATTGGTCTTGAATCAGTTTTATTCGTTTTTAAAGAACCTAACTGGCTAAGAAATAAAAACCCAAGTGACTTCTGGGGAGCAAAAGGTCTGGTAAGAAGCTTTTTAGAAGAACTTTGGGAAATATCGATGGCTCCAATTGTAACAACAGAAAAAATAAGGGTAGATTTTGTTAAAAGATCACATCAGCAACAAATATATCTTTATGTTTCAAATCAAGAAAAAATTCAGAAACTTGCAGATAAGTATTTAAAACATTCATTATTTTTCAAAATTCTAGAAAGTACGTATGTTTCAGATTTAATACAAGAAGTTAGAATAAAAGTAAAAAAAAGAAATATAAATGGAGATATTACTTTTAAGGAATTATCTGAAGGCGAGCAACAATTGTTAACAGTTCTAGGCTTAATTCGTTTTACCAAGGAAAATGAATCTCTTTTTCTTTTAGACGAACCTGACACTCATTTAAACCCTCTTTGGAAATGGAAATATATCAGCCTGTTGGAAGGTATTGTTGATGAAAATGATCATTCCCAAATCCTTATGACAACTCACGATCCTCTTGTCATTGGAGACCTAACAAAAGAAGAGATTCGTATTTTTCATCCGGTAAAAAGTATAGACGAAAATGGAAATGAATACAATAAGATAGAAACTTTTCAACCAGATTTTGATCCAAAGGGAATTGGCGTAGCTGGAATTTTAACTAGTGAACTTTTTAATTTACCAACTACATTAGGACCTAAAACACAAAATGAGCTTAATGAATATCGTACATTAGAAGTTTTGGAAAGACAGGGAATTTTACCAGAATATCAAAAAGAAAAACTTAATAAGTATACCAAATATTTTGAATCTGCAGGATTTAACAAATATACTCGAGATCCTCTTTATAATCTTTTTATTGAAAAATTATCAGTCCTTGAAGAGTTTAAAAACATCCCTAAGAATGAAGATGAACGTAAAAAACAAGATAAAATCGCATTAACTATTTTAGAAGATCTTTTAAAAGAGGAAAAAGAATGAGAACTATAAATAGAGAGGATTTCGAATCAATTTTACCTGAAGGTTGGTTTGACAAAGCAGAATTATTTAAAAATGAACTTCTAGGGAAATCTGCGGAAGAAAGATCGAAATTTTTCAAAGATCATCCTATATGGCAGGAGTTACTTGTCCCATTAAAAAGTTTATCTAACAATAAATGTTGGTATTCAGAAGCACAAGAAGTTATGTCAGATATGGACGTAGATCATTTTAGACCTAAAAATGAGGCTGTCCAATTTGATGAGATAGGTAAAAAAACATCTAGAGAAGGTTACTGGTGGCTTGCCTATGATTGGAAAAACTATAGACTTAGTTCGATATATTCAAATAGGTTTAGAAAAGACAAACATACAGAAGAGAACATTTCTTTTGGAAAAGGCTCTTATTTTCCTTTACGCAATGGCTGTGTTATGGCAACTTGTTTAGAGGAAATGGATGATGAAGTGTTTTTGCTTCTGGATCCAATTAATCCAGATGATCCTGATTTGTTGTTCTTTACAGATGAGGGCTATGCCATACCTGCTGTTCTAGAAGAAGATGAACCTTGGGGATTCCAAAGGGCAAAAGTTTCAATTGATTTATATCATTTAAACCACACGCCATTAAAAGATGCACGTAAAGTTGTTTGGAATTATTGCCAAAGAAAGATAAATGATCTTAAAGAAGTGACTAGAAAACCTCATAGAAGTGCAAGAGATGAAGAAAAAATTTCTAGTATTAGACAAGACTTAAGAGAAATGATATCTAAAAACGCAGAATTTTCAGCAGTTGCTCTTGCTTGTATTGAGAAGAATAAAGTAAGAATGGCTGCATAATGATTATTTGTACCGACATCAAGAATAAAATTAAGACAGAGCTACTTAGTGCCAAAGCTATTTGGATTGCTACCGCTATGATAAGCCATAAGGGATGGGAATTTATACAAAGTAGCCTGCCTGTTAATACTGATCAACATTTCTTAATAGGCATTGATTTAGCAACCGAACCAAAAGTTTTTGAAGCAATATTGAATAACCTTCAAATTAATGCTCGTATATATCAGACCGCTTACACTTTTCATCCTAAAGTATATATTATTCAAAAAAAAGATAATTCTTTAACAGCATTTATTGGTTCATCTAATACTACAAGTTGGGGTCTTGAGAAAAATATTGAAATGAATTTTCAAGTTACTGACCAAGATGAATGTACAAAATTATTACAATGGTTTAATGAATATTATAATCGAGGCTACATCATTACCGAAGATTTCTTAGAAAGTTACAAAACAAAATTTAATAAGGTTTTTGTAAAAAATAAAGAGATAATTATTGACATAAATGGTATCAATAACGAAATAAGTAAAGATAAAGGACAATTTTTCTCAAGAAATCATCATAAAATATTTGAAAAAAAATATCATAGAGTTGAAAGTAAAGATTTAAAGCAATTAAGAAAAGAAGTTAGTGAAAAATTTAAAGAATTAAACAAAATCATTTATCCCCAATTTAAAAGTTATGGTTTGAATGATCTTCATTGTCATCACAATCCTAGAGAAATTGTAAGCAGACACTTTTTTAATCCTTTCAGTGGCAAATACATTAATGCCATTTGGCTCCATTATGGAAAATCTTATGATCAACTTCAATCATATAAAAGAGATCAAGAAAAGTCATTTATAAATAATATTCGTCTCCAAGTTATAATAAACGAAAATAGTATTGGAATTTGGCTTGTTTTAGGCAAGGATTGGGGTAGCATTGAAGATAGAAATCATTTCAGAGAGTCTATGAAAAATCCTGAAATTCAGAATGCTTTTTTTAATGCTTATAAAAACCTTGATGGCACTTACTCGATAAATGTATCTGATATGCCTAACTCAAAAGAAATTAAAACTTCGGAAGACTTATATAATCAAACTCAAAAAGAAACGATTGAAGATTATTTCATAATAGGTTCTAATATTGATTGGTTAGATGATAGGCTTTCTAATAAAAACATTTCAAATACTATTCTAACGGAATTCAAAAAGTTGTATCCACTTTATGAAATAATGAAACATGGTTAAGAATAAACATTAACTCAATGAATAACTAAGGTTATTTCCCTTTATAATCAACTAATAATTAGATAGATAAAAACATTATTTTAAGTTATATTTTATAAATTTTTCTTAAAAACATACAACATTGCATATAATTGACTAAATTTATTCTATGTTCGAATAAAAAGCATTATACTTGCTAAAATATTGTTAAAGTAAGTGTTTTATGACGTTTAATTATTCTGAAATTGGAAACATACTAAAAATAAGTATTGGTCTAACTTTTAAATGGACAGGATGGAAATTCTTTTTTTCCAGTATAGGTTCAGTTGGAGCTGTGTTATTAATTGGCAAAGTATATTTTTACTTAGAATTAAAAACGTCAATTATACTTGGAATAATAATTTTGTTTGTAATTTTTTTAGGTCGTTTTTTTCTAATTTTTTTAAAAGAAAGCTTTAAATATTTTCATGAGGTTTATAAAAACTCAATATATGGAGATGCCATAATCTTACTCAATGAGTGTTTCGCGTCACTAAATGAATACCGAAAAAAAAATACTCATGATGATGAAGAATTTATGAAAGCAATGATATTACTATGTAATAATTTAAAAGTTATTTTTACAGCTATTGCAAAACAAGAATGTGCAGTTTCAATAAAAGTACCTATTGCAAATACTTGGAATAATGAAACTTTAATTGTGAATTTAGTTAGAGACAGTGATCATTCGTCGCGTGATACTAAAGAGTATATGGAAGCTCAACATACATTATTAGGCAACACAGCTTTTACATTTTGTTTACATAAGGTTTCATCTAATAAGGATTCGAAGGCTTTTATTAATAACAACGTGAACAATTCAAAAAATTATGACAATACAAGCATGCCACTTCACAAGGATCAAAAACTACCTTACAACAGTGAACTTGTATACCCTATAGTACCAATCAATATAGACTACAAAGAGCATAGTTGCTTAGGTTTTATTTGTATTGATTCACCAAACGAAAATGCTTTTGATGCTAAATATGAAGTTGCCATAGTCAAAGGTGTAGCAGATGGAATTTACGACATTATAAACGCTAGAAATCAATTTAAACTATCAGAACATGGCGAAAAACAACAAGCTTAGTTTAGATAAATTCAATGATATTGAATTTGTTTCATCAAATGATGAAAATGCAGTTTATAGAATTGCAGTTTCTTCAAAAAATTTAACCCTTCAGGAAAGGCATAAAATTCAAAGAAATATAAATGATACTTCTGTCCATTTTTTTGATGTTGACGATTTGAATAACTTAAAACTTATTGAAGCTAAACTTCATAAAGAAGCACAATTAAACAATAAAGAGAAAAACAAAAAATCTCTTTTTGATTTTTTTCTAGATTAATTTTTAAACCCAACTCCTTAATTAGAGTTGGGCTTTTCTCAACTCAAAAACCAATGGTATTTACTACTACCATTTAATGCTTTAGAAATGCCATTTGAGAAATCAAAGGCATTTACATTCCTATCCAAGAATGTATCAATATAACTAATCCTATTACTTTCTACGAAATGATTATCGTTGTTCAAACAAAATGAAAATAATAACTGTTTTTCTTATTTAAGTTTTTTAGATAGCTTTTTCATCTCATCACTCACCTTTCGTTGAACTACCTTTCCATAGCTTTCCTGAGTAATCAACATATTTGAATGCCCTAGTAATTCTGAAACTATTTCCATTGGAACATTATTAAATAGCAAAACAGTAGAAGCGAATGTTTTTCTTGCTGTATGATGGGTCAGTCTTTTTTGAATCCCTGTTATATCAGCAATTTCTTTGAGATAAGAATTAAATTTTTGATTGCTTATAGATGGGAATACGAGCTTATTAACTTCTAAATACTTATTAATTATTTCTTGCGCTTTTGGAAGAATAGGTATGGAGATTTGACGTTGTGTTTTCTCTCTTTTCATCTGTATCCAATTTACCTCATCAAAACCTATCTGTATATTCTGTTGTTCAAGATTAGCCATTTCATTGTACGCTAGCCCCGTATAACAGCAAAAAATGAATAAGTCCCTTACTAAATGTAATTTTGGTTGAGAAATTGAAGCTTCTTCGATTGCTTTCAATTCATTACTAGTTAAAAAAACAATCTCTTTTTTCACTTTTCTAGGCTTATACAGAATAAAAGGGTCTTTGCTTAATATCTCTTCAGCAATTGCAATCTTAATGAGTCTTCTAAACCGCTGTATAGCTTTGTTAATTGTAGATTGCCCTTGATTCTGTTCAGTTTTGAGATAATATTCAAATTCAGTTAAAAACTGTAATGTAATTTTATCTAATGAGAAATCATTCTTTTTATATTTCCATTTAATAAACCCAACTATTTGAACACAGACATAATTATACTTTTTCCAAGTTGCCAACTGCAAATCTTTACCAATAAGCCTATAAATCTTATCTAAGTACTTTTGAAAGTAACTGATAACGTATTCATTTTCTTTTAGAGGTTTACCAAGGTATTTTAAGTAAATATCATTTGCATCAAAATCTTCCGTTTCTAATAGAATTGACAAATAAGAGTTCTTGATTTTTTGCTTAATTAATTCTAGCTGAGCATTATCATTTATAGCATTAGGTAATTTAGAATTGATTAACTGTCTGCTTGCATCCCAAGCCTTTGGTTCTACAAAATAACCAGTTGCATTTTCTTTACGAACACCCCTATAGGTAATCCGTACATTAATAGGACATAATCCTTTATTGTTTAGTCTGTTTTTTTTAACGACAAACAAAATTGTAAAATTTTCTTTTTTCATAGCTAATTGATTTAAAGTTAATTAGCATACTTTTAGGACTTGAAAAATGTACTCCTCGTAAATTGGGATTGCACCCCGAGTAGCACTCCTCCCTTTTCATCAAAAAAGTTGACAAATAGATTTTGGATCATGTTCAAAAGTTGGGGATTAAGCAAAAAGATTAGATAATCTGAACAAGAAGAAATCAATATTTCTTACACCTCTAAATTGGCTTCTAAATGCTTTTATTTTTGCATTAAAAGATTCAGCCGAAGCATTT
>NZ_NCWQ01000138.1:0-6825 GCF_002156885.1 Flavobacterium sp. AJR
CGCTTCTTGAAAAAGAAGCGGATTTTTTTATTTGTTATTATTTACAGATAAAACAAGAAAACGATCCTATGGTTTGTTGTAAAGTGGATTTCATGATTATATCTAAATATTATTTTCTAATAAAAAGAGCGTTTTTTAATCAGTACAGTCAATAGCTATTGGTAACGCAAATATTTGACTAATTGGTTTACCTTTATATAAAGCGGGAACCCAGTTAGGCAATTTTTTTAAAACGCGAACGGCTTCTTCTCCCAATCCGTAGCCTAAATCTTTGCTGACTTTAATATCTGATAAAGAACCATCTGTTTCTATGTTAAATGTAAGCATAAGTGTTCCTTTAACTTTATTTTCGTATGCTGCATCAGTTAGATTGAAGTGGGTGTAGAAAATCTTGTAAAAGCCTTTCATACCTGTATGAAATTGAGCTTGTCTTTCAAATTTACTAGGATGAATAAGGGTTTCATTTTGTTCATCGTTTTCAATTGTTTGGGAGATACCTTCTGTACTAAAAGCAAGCAATACAGTAAAAAGAACAATAACTTTGTAATTTAGCTTTGTTATTAATTTCATATTTTTTTTCTGGCTAAATTACTTTTTTTATTTATTTATCCTCTTGTACCGTTATTGGTAATTTGTACATTACTCTCGCTGGTTCATTGTTTAATGTGCCTGGTTTCCATTTTGGAGATAATTTTAATACGCGTATAACTTCATCGCCTAATCCGTAGCCTAAGTCATGAGCTATTTTATAATCAGATAATGAACCGTCTTTTTCGACATAGAAATCGATGATTACTTTTCCTGATACTTTATTTTTAGAAGCATCTTTAGGAATTTTGAAGTTTTTACCAATGAATTTGTAAAATTCTGTCATTCCGCCTGGAAATTCTGGCTGTTGAATGTTTTCGGTAGTATCTGTAAGGAAGATTGGTGGTTCGTTCAGTGCTTTTCGATTGCTTCCTTGAGCAATTGTTGTTGTGTTAAAAGCAAAAAATAATGTAGCAAATACAAAACCTACTACCGAGGTTTTTATTATTGCTCTCAATCGGGATTCTTTTTTTGTCATCATAAGTAAACGTTTTTTGGTTATTTGAAAATTAATAGAACTTGCAAGCGCAATCTGGCTTTGGTTGGAAGCCATTTTTAATAGTAAGTTTTGATAGTGAGAAACTGATTCTGATTGGGTTATTACTGCTTCATCGGCTAGAAATTCATGATTTAATTTGATAGCTCTTTTGTAAAGTATAAAGATTGGATTAAACCAGAATAGGATTTGTATTGCTTCAATAAGAATAATATCCAACGAATGTTTTTGCTTTATATGTGCTGTTTCGTGAGCAATAAGTTGTGTGTCGATTAGATTGTTTTTTAAATCACTTTCGTTTAAAAATATGGTATTTAAAAATGAATGTGGTAATATGGAATCTTCAATCAAAACCACTTTTTGGTTATTGATGATTTGTGATTTGTTGTATTTTATTTTTTTATGAATGGAATACAGATTCAACGCAAAGCGGATGGTTAGTAAGAGCGCAATAATTAGATATAGAGCAAATAAGCTATAAGTAATTGTCTGATTATTGGTTAGTGAATTTAGGTTTTGGGCATTGTTATTAATTACTATTTCGGGTAATCGAATAGCGTTTATTGCTTTTGATATTTTTGTATCGAATGAAAATAGCTGTAACGGAATGGTTAAGCCAAAAACTAAACTACTCAACAAATAGAATCTATTGAAGCCATGCATTTTTTCGTTTTCCAACCAAAGTTTATATACTACAAACAGGATTATAAGTAGTAATGACGATTTTAGGATATAGGCTATCATTTTTTCTTTTTTTGAATTTGACTATCAATGATTTTTTTGAGTTCTTCTAATTCCGAAGTCGATAAATTGGTTTCGGTGGTAAAGAAAGAAGCAAATTGCGATGCCGAATTGTTAAAGAAATTACTAATCAATCCGTTTACGTGTTTAGAGAAATAATCGGTCTTCTTGACCAATGGATAGTATTCTCTTGAGTTTCCAAATTCGTTGTAAGCAACAAATTTTTTGTCGATCATTCTTTTTAATAAAGTGGCAACGGTTGTTGTAGCCGGTTTTGGGTCAGGATATGCTTCTAGCAAATCCTTCATGAACGCCTTTTTTAGTTGCCAAAGGTGTTGCATTAATTGTTCTTCGGAGTTGGTTAGTTGCATTGTGGGTTATTTTTTAATTTTTTCTAATTTTTCAAACTCTGGTAATTCCTTTTTATAAGCTTCTACATCCCAAACAATTCCCCATTTTTGAGCATATTCGGCTATGGTTCCTAAACCAACTTCTGCGCGTCTTTTGTCTACATTATCGGGGTCTTCTAGTGGTGAAATGTATTGCTTGTTTGTAGCTGGATTTTTGGCAAGTTGGCTTCCGTAAATTTGTTTTCTCCCTTCTCTTAGTGCGATGCGGTCTTCTAGTAATGCTAATGAACTTGCTTTTGCATTTCCTTTTTTGACAGCGTCTCTCATCATGGGTAAATATTTTTGTTGCGTTTCTAAGTCCGAATGCTGTATTACCAGAAACAAAGTTTGGTTTGCCTGGCTGCCTACAACGTTTTCACCGATCCATCCTTTTTCATCAAGTATCTTGGATATTTTAATTAGGTTCAGGCTGTCTTTATAATTTATGATTTTACCAATGCTATCTATTTTTTTCTTATCATAATTTGGGCTTTTATATATTGTCATGAATACCTTTCTTATGTTTTGATCCTCTTCAAAAATAGAGAGTAGTTCTTCTTGCAGAGGTTTGTCATAATTTGCTTCCATAATGTTAAGTTTCTTTTGAAGCTTGGTTATTATTTTTTGCCATTCCTTCTCGGGATGCAATATTGTTAAGTCGTTATCTTTTTTTAGATGGTATAAATTTTCATAACCATTATCGATTGCTAAGTTTAACCATTCGAATGCTTTTTTAGTTTCTAATGACCTTGCTGCTGAGCATGCTCCATTGTATAATTGTGTCGAATTTTTGTGTTCTAGTTTAAATGCCTTTTCATAATATGTAACAGATGATTTATAATCTTTTCCTTTGTAACAAGAGTCTGCTTTTTGGATATATTCTTTGTAGGATTGTGCTTGTAAGGAAGTAATACCCAACAGGAATAAAAAAATGGCACTTATTTTTTTCATAATTTTTAAAATAGAAATTTTGGTTATTTGTTTTTTGTAGTAGATGTTAATTTTCTGTTGCTGTATTTTTTTATTTCGATTAGTTTGCCTGCCGTGTCGTAATATTTCCAATCATTATAATAAAACCAATGTATTTGTTCTTGGTTCTTTTCTAATTTAGTTTTTCCTTTTGATTGTAATTTTCCATTCGGATAATAATATTTTACTTTACAACTGTTGCCTTGATATTTTTCTGTTTTATATAGCGTATTGTTTACGTAAGATTTCCATTTTTTTACCGGTTCGTCTTTCCGGTAGTATTCAAATGATTTGTATGTAACACTATCTTGTGTATAAATGTCTATCCAAACGCCTTCTTTCTTTTTGTCAATCTTCTGATTGATTGGATTGCTCTTGCATCCAGAAAGCAGTGTTATGTAAATTAATAATAGGATATATCTACTCATAAAACTTATTTTGCTCTACAAGACAACATCTTGCTCTACAAATGTAGAGTTAATTTTTTAATTTCCAAAATTATTTTTTTGAGGGTCAAAGGTTTAGAGGTGCAAAGGGACAAAGGTAAAAGGAATAGAGGCTCAAAGGAGCTAAGAGGCAAAGGTATTGTGAGTACCAAAAAAGGTAGAAATTTTAAATCCAGCTATTCAGTTCCGAACCTTTGGGACGATCGGAGAGAACGCCCATAAAAAAATCCGCTCATTGCTGAACGGATTTTGAGGTTTTATACCTAACAGATTTTAAATACCTGATAGGAAAACTTTGCGAACTTAGCGAAAAGACTTTGCGCGCTTTGTGGTAAATCTTCACTTTGCAGTTGGCTTATTTTTTAGAAAGCTCTACAAAATATTTGTAAAACAACGGAATAGTTTCGATTCCTTTTAGGTAATTGAAAATTCCGAAATGTTCGTTTGGTGAGTGAATTGCATCACTATCAAGACCAAAGCCCATAAGGATTGTTTTGCTTTTTAGTTCTTTTTCGAATAATGCTACAATCGGAATACTTCCGCCTGAACGAACTGGAATTGCAGGAACTCCAAAAGTTTCGGTGTAAGCCATATTTGCCGCTTTGTAACCAATGCTGTCAATTGGTGTTACATATCCCTGACCTCCGTGATGTGGAGTAACTTTTACGGTTACGCCTGCTGGTGCAATGCTTGTAAAATGTTTTGAGAATAACTCGGTAATGTGCTCCCAATCTTGGTTTGGAACTAAACGCATAGATATTTTTGCGAAAGCTTTGCTTGCAATAACCGTTTTAGCTCCTTCGCCTGTATATCCGCCCCAAATTCCGTTTACATCAAGTGTTGGTCTTATAGAGTTACGTTCGTTGGTTACATATCCTTTTTCGCCATAAACATCGTTTAGGTCTAAGGCTTTTTTGTATTTCTCTAAGCTAAATGGTGCTTTTGCCATTTCGGCTCTTTCTTCTAGCGTTAATTCTTCGACATTGTCGTAGAATCCAGGAATTGTAATATGGTTGTCTTCGTCATGTAATGAAGCAATCATTTTGGCAAGTACGTTAATAGGGTTTGCAACTGCACCACCGTATAAACCTGAATGTAAATCGCGGTTTGGTCCTGTAACTTCTACCTCTACATAACTTAAACCACGTAATCCTGTTGTGATAGATGGTTGCTGATTAGAAATCATTCCAGTATCTGAAATTAATATCACATCGTTTTTAAGTTTTTCCTGATTGCGCTCTACAAACCAACCTAAACTTTTAGATCCTACTTCTTCTTCACCTTCTATCATGAATTTTACGTTACAAGGCAATGTATTGCTTTGTACCATATATTCTAATGCTTTTACGTGCATGTACATTTGTCCTTTGTCGTCGCAAGCACCACGAGCAAATATTGCTCCTTCTGGATGAATTTCGGTTTTTTTGATAACTGGTTCAAATGGGGGAGATGTCCATAATTCCATCGGATCTGGTGGCTGAACATCATAATGGCCATAAACTAATACGGTAGGTAAATTTGGGTCGATTATTTTCTCTCCATAGACAATTGGGTACCCCGGAGTGTCGCAAATTTCGACAAAATCACATCCGGCTTTCTCTAAACTTACTTTTACAGCCTCAGAAGTGTCAATTACATCTTGAGAATATGCAGTATCTGCACTTACAGATGGAATTTTTAATAATTCGATTAACTCATTGATAAAGCGTTCTTTGTGTTCTTGAACGTATGCTTTTATAGTGTCCATTTAAATTGATTTTTATAGAATTTCAAAAATACGAAAAATAGAATTAATATTTTTTTTCAAAAAAGCTTTGAAAATTAGAAGTTATGATTATCTTTGCACCCACAATTGAGCGGATATGGTGAAATTGGTAGACATGCCAGACTTAGGATCTGGTGCCGCAAGGCGTGTAGGTTCGAGTCCTATTATCCGCACTACTTACTTTAAAAACCCTTAAAATATAGTTTTAAGGGTTTTTTTTATGTCTTTACTTTACTAAATTATTGGTTTTTATAGGTCAAGATTCAAAAGATGGTGATTGAGTAAAAAAATTTACCGCAAAGTACACAAAGAGAAAAACGCAAAGGTTCGCAAAGTTTAATCAATAGCTTCAACTTAGTTTGTCCTTAAAAAAAGTAATGCTGATGAAACGGATTTATTCTGTAAAGACGCGGATTAACCACGGATTTTTTATTTAACATTATTAAATCCGTGTTTTTCTGCGTCTTCGCGATAGCGAATCCGTTTCATCAGCGTTCTATTTTATGCGCAATCAAACAAAGGTTTTATTTCCATCTAAGCATGTTCAATCCTTTTCTTTATAATCTCCAGCAATTCTTCTTTTGTCATAAAAGTATTCATGAAGTCTTCTAAGTTTCCTTGGTTAGAAACTTCTCTGAAAAAGACTTCGTGATCTGTTCCAAATAATGTTGGGTTTTCAGGATTTGGATCGGATAAGCATATATAATAATGGTCTGGAAAACCATAACTTGAAATAAGCAGAATAAAATCTGGCGAATGGTCGTTTGTTACTTTAATGATTTCGCTTAAATCGGTATCTTCATCTTTAAAATCATCGTTCCATTCGGCGTAATCTTCTGTGCCTTCTTTAAAAGGTGTAAAAGGAGAAACTTGCCAAAACATCTGACCGAATCCTTCATCTGTTAATCTGAAATATTTTTGAATTATCTTATCGTAAAAATCTTCTTTGTTTGCTCTAAAAAGAGCTTCGTTTTCGTTGATGAAATCGCTTATTCCGTAAATGGGTTCTTCTTCTTCGGCGGTTGCCCAAGGTGTATCTGTTGGTCGGCGATACAAAACGGTATCAAAAGTTATAGATTGTAAATCTTCCTGAAGTGATTTGCCTTTTACATTGTCGATATTTCCGCCTAATTTTTTGATTTGCTCCAGAATCTCCTTTTTCATTTTTTGGTTTTATTAAATATTATTTAAAAATAGGAATTCTCAGGGTATTAAAAAAGGAATGTGGATGCAATGATAAAGATAGGTTTGTTTTAGATATAGCATTTGTATTGTGTTTTAAAAAGAGTATTTTCATAATTAATTTTAGATATTAATTTTTAATGTAATTTGTTTTTAGAAAAAAATATATAAAATAAAAAATCTTTCTATATTTGAATTTTAACAAAACTTAATCCTGATAATTCTTATTTTAACTTAAAAGGTAGTCTT
>NZ_NCWQ01000139.1:0-6819 GCF_002156885.1 Flavobacterium sp. AJR
ACAAAAAAGCCAAAACAAAATTTACTTTGTTTTGGCTTTTATCTTTATAAATCAAAAGTTTTTTACTGTTCAACTGTAACTAAAGATTGTAAACTGTCACTGAGACTGGATACTGCAACTAAAATTACCCTTCAATCTTAGCAGAAAGTTCAAACCAACGTTCTTCTTTTTGATCTATTTTATTAATGATGTTTTGCAACTCATTAGCTTTTTTCTCAATATCAGCGTCAGCTACTTTTCCGTCAGAGAATAATTGCTCAATTTTAGTTTTATCTATCTCTAAGTCTTTAATTTCTCTTTCTAGTTTTTGATATTCCTTTTGCTCATTAAAAGTTAGGTTTCCAGTAGGATTGTTTTGTTTCCAATCTTTCTTATCGGCTTTGTTTTCCTCTTTTTGAGCTACATCAGCACTATCTTCATACGCTCTAAAATCGGAGTAGTTTCCTGGGAAATCTTCAACAACACCTTGTCCTCTAAAAATGAATAAGTGATCCACAATTTTATCCATAAAGTATCTATCGTGAGAAACTACTAATAAACATCCAGGATAATCCAAAAGGAAGCTCTCAAGAACGTTTAATGTTACGATATCCAAATCGTTTGTAGGCTCATCCAGAATAAGGAAGTTAGGATTCTGAATTAAAACGGTACATAAATACAAACGTTTTAATTCTCCACCACTTAATCTATCTACAAAATCATATTGTTTTTTTGCATCAAAAAGGAAACGCTCTAATAATTGTGAAGCCGAAATAATCTTACCTTTCATCAACGGAATGTATTCTCCGTATTCCTTAATAACATCGATAACACGTTGTCCTGGTTTTGGGTTGATTCCGCTTTGCGTATAATATCCAATCTTAATTGTTTCTCCAACAACAACTTTTCCAGAATCTAACGGAAGTGTTCCTGTCAATAAATTAAGGAAAGTTGATTTTCCAGTTCCGTTTTTACCAATAATTCCGATACGTTCTCCACGTTGGAAATCGAAACTGAAATTATCTAAAATAACGTGATCCTTGAATTTTTTAGAAATTTTGTGAAGCTCGATGATCTTGCTTCCCATACGTTCCATATTAATTTCAAGCTCGACTTTATTTTCGCGACGGCGACTTTGTGCTTTTTCTTTAATTACATAAAAGTCATCCTGACGAGATTTAGATTTTGTCGTTCTTGCTTTTGGCTGGCGACGCATCCATTCTAATTCTTTTACAAATAAGTTTTGGGCTTTATCTACACTTGAGTTTTCAGAAGCAATTCGTTCTTCTTTTTTCTCTAAGTAATAAGAATAATTTCCTTTGTATTGGTATAATTTTCCGTTGTCTAATTCTATGATTTCATTACAAACACGCTCTAAGAAGAAACGATCGTGTGTTACCATGAATAAGGTAATGTTTTCTTTAGCAAAATAACTTTCTAACCATTCGATCATTTCAAGATCTAAGTGGTTGGTAGGCTCATCCAGAATTAATAAATCAGGACGGTTGATAAGAATAATGGCTAATGACAAACGTTTTTTCTGACCTCCAGAAAGACTTTTTACTTTTAGTTTAAAGTTTTCTAGTTTTAGTTTAAACAGAATTTGTTTGTATTGTGTTTCAAAATCCCACGCATTATGTTGGTCCATTCCGTCAAAAGCTTTTTGATATGCTTCTTCGTCTTCTGGATTTTCTAATGCTTTTTCGTAAGCTTCAATAACTTTTAAGGTTTCATTATCCGAAGCAAATATGCTTTCTTCGATAGTTAGTTCCTCTTGCAAATTATTGTTTTGCGAAAGAAAAGCCATTCTGATTCCTTTTCTTAAAACTACCTGACCTGTATCTGGTTCTTCTAAACCATTGATAATACTCATGATAGTTGTTTTTCCAGAGCCATTTTTGGCAATGAAAGCAATTTTTTGATCCTTATTGATTCCAAAAGAAATGTTGTCAAATAAGGTTCTTTCGCCAAATGACTTGGATATATTTTCTACAGATAAGTAATTCATGGTGTTCTAGTGCTTTATGTCAAGCTTTTATGTTTGCTAAAATTATGAGGTCTCTAATTGAGTCTCTAATTTTAAATAGGAGTCAAAAACGACGGTGCAAAGATAGCTTTTTGAAGCAAACAAAAAAAGGGGCTTTTGCACTATCTTTTTTGTTAAAATTTTAGTAATTCCCTGACTTAATATCTTTTCTGTTTTTAGATGATTTTGGTGTTTTATTTAAATCTAAATTATGTGCCGAGTCAACTTTTTTGTTTATTAATTTTATAACTTTATATCTTGTTGATACAGTCGAATTACTCATTTGTATCACTTGTTTTAAAAAAGCTAAATAGTATATAACGTATAAATATCAATATGGATCAATCGCAAAATGTTACTGATTACCCAAACAATAACACTATTTTCATGGTTTGGAGTTTTAAAGACCAGATAGATATTAAGCCTGCATTCGAGAAACTTTGTTCATTGGTAAGTAATTTAAATAATTCTTATACAATAAGAATCCCAAATGGGCGAAGTAGTTGCGTAATGGGTGTGGGGCATGATGCATGGATAAGGCTTGGTCTACCAACACCTTTGCCAAATGAATTGGTTAATTTTGAGCCTATCATGGGAGATAAGCATACAGCAAAAGCTACTGGTGGTGATCTCCATTTTCATTTAAGAGCCCAAAATGTGGCTATTTGTTTTGATATGGCTATGGCTATTACAAATGTTTTAGAATCTGTGGCAGAGTGTCAGGAAGAAGTTCATGGATTTAGGTATTGGGATGGTCGTTCTATTATTGGTTTTGTTGATGGTACAGAAAATCCGATAGGAGATGAAAGACAATTTTTCGCAGTAGTAGGCGATGAGGATTCTGCCTATAAAGGAGGGAGTTATTTATTTGTTCAGAAATATTTCCATAACATGAAAAATTGGGAAAATTTATCAACAGAAGATCAGGAGAAGGTAATCGGCAGATCGAAGATGAATGATATTGAAATGACAGACGATATAAAACCTACAAACTCTCATAGCGCTCTTACTGCTATTACAGATGAAGAGGGTAATGAACTTAAAATTGTACGAGATAATATGCCTTTTGGAAATCCTTCTAAAGGAGAAGTTGGGACATACTTTATTTCTTATGCCAGTAAATTTAGCACTACCAGAAAAATGCTGGAAAATATGTTCATAGGCAATCCACCGGGAAATTATGATAGAATACTGGATTTTAGTACAGCAGAAACGGGAACATTATTTTTTGTGCCAACCTTAGATTTATTAGACCAATATTCTGCGGATTCTTAAGTTTTATCATTAAACCTCATCAATTACAATTGATTTATTCTCTCGTAAATTTTGGGGTCATGTTTTTTAATTTTAATTTTTACATATTTTGATGCTGGCATATTACTGTCTTTTACAACATTGTTTACTGAAACTAAAACGTTGGTTTCAGGGAAATAGGTAACCGTATTTTTTTGAGGTATTTGATAAGAAACAATGATAAATAAAGGGGCAATTCTCTCGATATTATCATCATAGTTAAATAAATCGACTTTATCGCCCGCTTTTAGTCCAGCTTGTTCAATATCAATTTGATTCATGAATATTACCCGACGTTCGTTTTTTATGCCGCGATAACGATCATCAAGACCGTAAATTGTTGTGTTAAACTGGTCGTGCGTGCGGGTCGTTGCCATCATATATTCATCGGGAGCAAGTACATTCTTTGGTACAGCAGTTAATGTAAATGGTGCGCGATCTCCAAATTCTTTAGTAATAAATTGTCCATTACGTGCAGCATTAGGCAAATAAAAACCTCCTTTTTCTCGAACTCTTACATTATAATCTTCAAAACCCGGAATGCATTTTTCGATATCATCTCTCACAGCATCATAACTATCATGATATTGCTGCCAGTTAATAACCGATTTGTTTCCTAATGTTGCCATTGCCATTTTGCAGACAATCTGCGTTTCATTAATTAGATTATCTGATACTGGTTTAAGCATCCCTTTTGAGGATTGTACAACACCCATAGAATTCTCTGTAGTAATAAACTGAATTTCACCATTAACCATATCAATATCACTTCGGGATAGGGTAGGCAATATGATGGCTTCTTGTCCATGAATAAGATGAGTACGATTAAGTTTGGTAGATACACAAACCGTTAAATTAAGTTTTCTTATAGCATTGGCAGTGTAAGTTGTATCTGGTGTTGCTGATAAAAAATTACCGCCCATACAAAACAGTAATTTTACTTTTTCTTCGTGCATTGCTTTAATGGCTCTAACAACATCATATCCGTGTTTACGAGGAGGATTGAATCCGTAAAATGCCTGTAAGCGATCTAGTTGTTCATCAGTAGGCTTTTCATCAATCATCATGGTTCTGTTCCCTTGAACATTGCTATGTCCACGTACAGGACAAACACCTGCACCGGGTTTACCAATACTTCCTTTGAGTAACAGGATGTTGAGAATTTCTCTAATCATATCGACACCGTTGGGTTGTTGGGTGAGTCCCATTCCCCAACAAACAATAATTCGTTTTTTGAATGCTAAAATTTCAGCAGCTTCATAAATTACTTCTTTAGTAACACCAGAAAGGATAGCAAGATCATCTAGATTGTAATCGTCAAATTGTTTAAGGAACGCATCATATCCTGTAGTTTTTTCTTTGATGAAATCATAATCAAAAACTTTCCCGGGGTTTTTCTTTTCAAATTCAATTAATATAATTTCAATAGCTTTTAGCAAAGCCATATCTCCATTTATTTTTACAGGCAAAAAAAGATCAGCTAGTTTGACGCCATTGCTAAGAATTCCGCTAATTTCCTGCGGATTTCTAAATCCCATTAATCCAGCTTCTGGCAAAGGATTGATGGCAATGATTTTTGCTCCATTCTTTTTACCTTTTGATAAGGCACTCATCATCCTTGGTGCATTGGTTCCCGGATTTTGACCGATAATTACAATGACATCAGTATCATAAAAATCATCTAAAGTAACGGTGCCTTTTCCAATTCCTATTGTTGGTCTTAATGCAGATCCAGATGTTTCGTGGCACATATTCGAACAATCCGGCATATTATTGGTACCGTATTCTTTTGCAAAAAGTTGGTAAAGAAAAGAGGTTTCATTACTTGTTCTTCCTGAGGTATAAAAGGCTGCCTGATCTGGCGATTCTAATGCGTTAAGATGTTCAGCTATTTTTTTGAATGCATTATCCCAACTTATAGGCTGGTAGTGTGTGCCATTCTTGGGTAAATACATAGGAGCTGTTAGTCGTCCCATTTTACCAATTTGATAGTCGTCTAATTTAGTAAGATCATAAACTGAATTTTCTTTAAAAAAGCCGGCTGTAACTTTTTTGGTTGTGGCTTCCTCTGCCAATGCTTTAGCTCCATTTTCGCAGTATTCGCCTAATGGAGATCGCTCATCGTCAGGATCAGGCCATGCACAGCTTGGACAATCAAAACCTCCAACCTGATTCATCTTAAATAGTGCTTTTGTTCCTCTTACGAGACTTTTTTCTTCGATAAGATCGCTAAAAGCTGCTATAACAGCAGGAACACCTGCCGCCCAGTCTTCTACTTTTGTTAGTTTTAGGTCTAAAAGTCTATACGGATTTTCAGCGTCTGGTACTTTTTTATTATCGTCGCTATTTTTTTTGTTTTGATCTTCTTTCATGGCTTCTGCATTTAATTATTATGAGAACCTTGTATTGATACCTTGTCACAAGTATTGTATATATTAAATCTATCTTCTTTAAGAAATCCCAGAAGCGTAATACTGAATTCTTTGGCTAATTCTACTGCAAGACTTGATGGAGCACCAATTGCAATAACAATGGATATACCTGCCATGGCTGCTTTTTGAATTAATTCAAAACTGGCTCTTCCGCTAAGAAGTAAAATATGGTTGTTTAAAGGCAATAAGTTTGCAACTAATGCACTACCGATTAATTTATCTAAAGCATTATGCCTTCCTACATCTTCTTGTAAACAGATGAGGTCTCCATCAATAGAAAAAAGACCTGATGCATGAATACCTCCAGTTGCAGCAAAATCACTTTGGGCTGTTTTTAATTTTTGATGTAATTGATATAATACATCTACAGAAAGATTTAGTTTCGGTTTGTCTATAGCACTAAAAGAACTTACTGTTTTTATAGATTCAATAGAGCTTTTTCCGCAAACTCCACAACTGGATGTTGTATAAAAATTTCGATCAGATTGCATTAGGTTAGGAATAAAATCTTCTTTAAATTCTACCTGAATATTGTTTTTCTTTTGCAATTTGCATTCTGTTTGTAAATGGCTGACGTCTTTTACAACCTCGAAGGATGAAATAATTCCTTCGGTGAATAGAAAACCTAGAGCAAGTTCAGGGTCGTTACCAGGAGTTCGCATTGTTACAGAAATGTTTTTTTGTATTCTTTGATTTTCTGCTCCGTATAGTATTCTTATTTCCAAAGGTTCTTCTACAGAAAGAATGTCTGATACTGATGAACTTTTAAAACCATTGACCTTTCTAATTAGTATCTCCTTAACGGAAACTAATTCCAAATTATTCATTTCCATGTAAGTTGATTATAAAAGATACGTAAATTTAATAAAAATAATGATTGAAAAAGACGCTGCTCTTTTTGTAATTAGATCATGATTTTTTTGAATTAAATAAAAAAAAAGATAGCTTTTAGACTATTGTGTGGACGGAAATATTATAAATAAATTTTGAACACGAATTTCACGAATTTGCACAAATTTTAATGGATAATTTAGTTTGTGAAATTAATTCCACAAACTAATTCGTGTCAATTCGTGAAATTCGTGTTTA
>NZ_NCWQ01000140.1:0-6805 GCF_002156885.1 Flavobacterium sp. AJR
ATTCTTTTTATATTCTTTTTTTTTGGATTATAATTATAAGATTATTAATGTTGTATGTAAAAAATATGTAAATAAAATACTAATTTTAAGCTAATTTCATTTACTTTAGATGTTGGTTAATAATTTAATGTAGATAACGCGTCAGCCGAAAAGCTAAAATAGAGTAGGTAAAATTTTAATTTATTATTTAATATTATGAAGAAAATTAATTTAGACTCAGTACATTTTTTAAGTAAAGATGAAATGAAAATGATTGGTGCGGGAGGTTATATAGAAATTAGATGCAAAGGTGGAGGTGGTGCATCGTCAAGTGGTTCAACTATGAGTCAGGCTAAGGCGTATGCTTCTAGCTTGTGTGATGGTGAGTATACTATTATTCAGGTAGGAATGCAAGCCCCTTATGAAGATCCTATTTTTATTGGTGCTATTGGTGAGAAACCAGAAAAACTTTAATAAAAAGCCTCCAGAATTATGAATCTTGGAGGCTTTTTTATTATTAAAAGTTTTATTATAGTTAAGGCTAAAAAAATGTTCTTTAAAATTAGATGGGATAAATAATTAGCAATTGAAGAACAAAAAGGAGTTTCTATGTTTTATTCAAATTTAAAATTATTTTTTCTTCTTCTTTTCTTCTTCTTTTTTCTCAAGTTCGGGATTGTATGGTATGCTTAAATCGAAAGTATGTGTGGCATCCCAATTGGCTCGAACATCATTGATCTCTTTTTGATAATAATTGACTTCTTCGGCATATCTTTTTTCTAAATAATTACCTGGATCGTATTGTTTGTTTTTATTATCATCATAAATCACGCGAACTGTAAATACATCAGGTTCCAAAAGATTGAACTCAAACGTAGTTTTATCTTCAGAGTAATCATTGGCTAAGATAATGTCACCTTTTTTATTGGTTAATTCAACAATTATAGGGAAGCGTTTTACATTCTGTAAATTAAGGGTAAGATTCCCATAATCAGCAGGAGTTTTTGTTGTTAAAGTATATTTTAAAGTATCATTTGTTTTTTCGTAAAAATCAATCAATGCTCCAGGTAAAAAAGTAAATGAGTATTTTTCAGAAGGTTCTTTTTTGAAGTCAAAGAATAGACGTTGATCAAAATCATCATATTCGGTTTTAAAAGGAACTGCTACAGAATCTTTGTTTATTAGTTTTATTTTTGATTCATCAAAGCGAACCAAAGGAGTTCCGCTTTCTAATGTAAATCGGTCTCTAAAATGGATAATTCCACTTTGTAGCGCATTAATATGTAAAGTATCTTTCTTTTGATCTTTTATCTTAAAAGAGTAATTCTTTTTGTAGTTGTCTTTGGTGATTTCCATCGATAGAGAATCGACTTTTAGAGGTTTATACCATACCTGAAGTGAATCTTTTTTAGGAAATTGAGTAACAATTGTTGGGAGAATTTCTCCGTTGTTCTTCAAGATAATCTTAGGTCTGGAGTTCTTAAAATTTTGTTTTCCATCGTAACCTACAACTAGTCTGTTTCCTGAAACCTGAGCAGGTTTATGTGTTTTTAAAGGTAGTACTTCTTTAAATAATTCTAATTCATAAATAGTATCATTAGGTATTGTAATAGGATGTTTTATAAATCCTATTTTGTCATCCTTAGGGTTGAATTTATTGTTATTTCCTTTGTCTTTTAGAGCAACCAGAAGATATTTTCCAGCCTTTAGATTCTCTAATCTAAACGTCTTTAAACTATCTAATGTGTTGGTAATATATCGTGGATTTTCCTTGTAAACAACCGAATCTTTATAAGTGTCGTTTATTTCATAAAGCATTACAGATACAAATGAGTCTGATTGTTTATCATGTGCATCTTTTATTTTTCCGCCAAGAGCCAAGGAATCTATATAGCTTCCTGTAGAAAAAATGTATTTAAATTGGTTATACGGATTTCCCTCATTATTATCGGTAATACTTTGTCCAAAATTAAAACTATAGGTAGTATTAGGTTGTAAAGTGTCGTTTATTTTTATAGTGATGTATTTGCTCGCCGTTGTAGGATTTATGAGAGGTTCATGCTTCATTGGTGGCGAAATAATCAATTGTTTATTCGCATTTTTAATTTTTACATACTCATCAAATGTCAATTTTATAGTATTGCCTTTAAATTCTGTGCTAAAATTTTTAGGAACACTAGATAATAAAACAGGTGCAAGGGTGTCTTTTAATCCTCCGGTTATGCTTCCGCGTTTGGCGCAACTTACCATTAATAAGGTCAATAAAAAGAAAATATATTTTAAGTTGCTTTTCAACATAATCGGTTTAGATTTTTATTGCACAAAATAACAATTATATTTGCTTTAATCGAAATTTTTTATCGAATTATTGGGAGTTGTTACTTTGGATTAAAATAAAGGTAAGCTAGATTTACCTCAAATTATTTATAGATAAACTCGTTTGTATTTATTAATAAAATAAAATGTATCCTTACATTTGACAGTAAACTTAATTTAGAATATTTTGAAATTTCGCATTGTTTTTAGTGTTTTGTTTTTATTATTGATTTCATGTAATAAACAAGAAAAACCAGTTGCAGCTTTTTATTATTGGAAAACTATCTTTAAATTATCTACAGAAGAGAAAGAAGCTTTGCAGCAAAATAATATCAGTAAGATTTATATCCGGTATTTTGATGTCGATTTGCATCCAAAAACTAAAGAAGCATTCCCGCTTAGTCCAATACATTTTGAAAGTAAAACAGAAAACTTAGCAGTTGTTCCAGTGGTATACATCAAGAATAAAGTGATGTTGAAAAAAGGAATTGATGTAGATAGTTTGGCTAAAAAAACATTTGATTTTGTCGAGTTAATAAATAATAAAAATGGAATTTCGTGTCAGGAAATCCAAATCGATTGCGATTGGACATTGGCAAGTAAATTAAATTATTTAAAATTTATAGAAACTTTCAAGAAGATATCTCATAAAAAGCTCTCAGCTACAATACGGTTGCATCAGGTAAAATATTTTGAAAAGACTAAAATTCCAAATGTTGATACTGGGGTTTTAATGTATTATAATATGGGAACAATTGCGCCTGATTCTCTTAACTCTATTTATGACAGAAGAGTTGCGCAGCGATACATAAAAAGTTTAAAGAAATATCCTTTACCGCTTGATTTTGCCTTGCCAATTTATTCTTGGGCGGTTCATATTCGAGACAATAAAGTAATAGGATTAAAAAGTAAAATAGATATAGAAGAATTGCAAAATGATACTAATTTTGTATTAAGTCGAAAAAAATACTTTACTGTAAAGAACTCCAATTATAAAAAAGGTACTTTTTACAAACAAGGTGATGTTTTAAAAATAGAGGCGATTTCTAAGGATGATTTGCTAGAAATGGCTTCCGATCTGGAGGAGAATACGGCTCAATATCCTAAAGAGATTATTTTTTACGACTTAGATGAATTCAATTTAAAAAATTATGAAAAAAATGTTTTTAAACAAGTTCTTTCTTGTTTTTAGTGGTGTTTTATTGTTTGCCTATGGTATAATTTATGCTTGCGGAGGCGGAGATGATTGGGGAATGGGGTATAGTTCTAATTTTACTCCCGAAACTTTTGTCGAAAAATCATACAGACCATTGTTTTACTCTGGAGAAGTTTTTTACGGGATTGGTTTTGATACTCAACATAATTCTAGATTTAATGATGACATCAAATCAGATTGGAATGCGTATTTAAAAACTAAGGTTGATACTGCTACGGTAAGTTATTTTTTAATTGGGGATAATACTTCAAGATATTCGTATGATAAAGAAAATGCTTCAAAATATAAGGAAGAAATTGAACAGCTTCATGTTTTTTTTAAAAACAAAAAAGGAAATCAGGCTTCTTTAAAATGGGGTAAAAAAATAAATTTGAAAGATGATAAAACGAAGGCTTTTATCGAGTTTTTATATTTAGCACAAAAGATAGAAACAGTGTCAGTTGGAGAAGATTATTGGAGTTATGAACCTAGGGTTGCTAACACCTTTGATGATTTAAAAATGATTCAATCTATCGAAAACGTGTATAATACTATATCAGATCCGTTCTTAAAAAACAGGTATTGGTTTCTTACCATGAAAGCTTATTTTTATAGTAGTAATAAGCAAAAAGCAATTACGTTTTTTAATAAAACAGAAGCAGCTGTTCCTAAAAATGTATTGTATTATCGTGCGCTTGCTTATGTGGCAGGAATAAATCATCAGCAAGGTAAATATTCGACTTCTAATTATTTATATGCGCAAGTTTTTGATAAATGTCCAGAAATGAGAATTGTTACAGCTTATAGTTTTCACCCAGAAAACGAAGCAGACTGGAATAAATCTTTGGCTATGGCCAAAAATAATAAAGAAAAAGCAGCGCTTTGGGCAATTCATGGGTATTATAAAGATGAAGCGCAAGCGATTGATAAAATTTATCAATTAGATCCAAAAAATGAACATTTAAATTATTTGCTTACAAGGTTAGTTAATCAGCAAGAGCAAGGGATTAATAATTCATTTGAGTTGGCTAGAGTCGATTCTGAGGGCTCTACTGATTATGGTGCGCCTGCAATAAAACAAACTGTTACTGAAAACAAGAAAGGAAATCAAGCGAAAATTGATTTAAAAGCATTCGATTTAGTGTCTAAAATTGCTTCAACAGGAAATACGGAAAAGCCTTATTTGTGGGATATTGCTTTAGCGTATTTGCAAACATTAAAAGGGAATTTTGCTAAGGCTGATGAGAATTTTGCCAAAGCCGAAAAGACAATGCCTAAAACAGAGTTGGCAAATAATCAGCTTAGATTACTTCGTTTTGTAAATAATATGAGCAAGATTGATAAGTTGAATTCTAAAAATGAAAAAACAATTCTTAAAGATCTAAATTGGTTGTACAAAGAGCTTCCGAAGCAACAAGTAGGTGATTTTCGTTATGAAAACGCTTCAAGCTGGAGTAAAATGTATTTAATGACTCTTTATACAGAGCAAAAAAATTATGTAATGGCAGAGTTGTTTGCTAATACGTCGGCTTATGGTTATTGGGGAACAGGGAATTCTTTTTATGATGTCGAAAAGAATTTGTTAGGAATGAAAGCATTTTTGACTAAGCCGGATAAAACCGAAATTGAGAAAATAGGTTATAGTATTTATAATTTGAATTTAAATAACATCAATAATTTTCAAGCAATACAGGCAACATATCAAAATAAAATCCCTGAAGCAATTACTTTGATGCAACAAACGGATACATTACAAAATGCAGTTTTTTATGGAAATCCGTTTAACGGAAATATAAAAGATTGTCATGATTGTGACCATTCTGCATTCCAAAAAAAGAAATATTCTCAAATAGAATTTTTAACGACTATAAAAGCCATGCAAGATAAACTGGCTAAAAACGAAGATGTATATACAAACAGCTTATTACTAGGGAATGCATTTTATAATATCACCCATTTCGGAAACGGAAGAAGTTTTTATGAGATCGGAATTGTAGGCTATGGTTCAAGTCCGTATTCATTTAGAGATTCTATGAAAAAAATGATCACAGATTGTTCAGTGTCTAAAATGTATTATCAAAAAGCTCTGGAAGCTGCTACAACCAAAGAGCAAAAGGCAAAGTGTACTTATATGCTGGCAAAATGTGAGCGAAATGAATATTACAATAAAAAGTATATTGCGGTTAAAAATTGGTGGACTGCAGATGATGATAAGATAAATTTCCTGGCATGGAATAATTTTAAAGTGCTGAAAAAAGATTATTCGGATACAAAATATTATCAGGATGTTATTGCCGAATGTGGTTATTTTAATACATACGTTAATCAATAAAAAGAATCAGTGTTTTTCTAAATCAATTTGAGATGATGAATAAAATAGAACATATAGGAATTGCGGTTAAAGATTTAGAGGTCTCGAATCTTTTGTTTGAAAAGCTTTTTGGAGCTCCTGCTTATAAATCAGAAGCAGTAGAAAGTGAAGGAGTGATAACTTCGTTTTTTCAAAACGGACCAAATAAAATTGAACTTCTGGCAGCGACAAACCCAGAAAGTCCCATTGCTAAATTTTTGGAAAAAAAAGGGGAAGGAATTCATCATATTGCTTTTGATGTAACAGATATTGTTGCGGAAGTAGAGCGGTTAAAAAAGGAAGGTTTTGTTGTTTTAAATGAAAATCCCAAAAAAGGAGCCGATAATAAACTAGTTGTTTTTTTACATCCCAAAAGCACAAATGGGGTTTTGATTGAGCTTTGTCAGGAAATTAAATAATTTTAGAGTATTTAATACGGAAATTAGAAGCTTAAGAATCAGATAGTTTTGATTTTACTGAAATTATTAACGAAATTAATGTAAAAATCATTGCTAAATATTTGCTACAAATGAAAAATAGTGGTAATATTGCAACCTCAAAACCGGTCCTATAGCTCAGCTGGTTAGAGCACCTGACTCATAATCAGGTGGTCCCTGGTTCGAGCCCAGGTGGGACCACATTTTAAGTTTAAAAGCCTTTACAGCAATGTAGGGGCTTTTTTTTGTGGGGTAAACTCAAATTAATCAAGATATTGAGAAATAGATGGTTTTGAAAAAATCTAGGATCAAGAACAAAACCTGGGGAGGAATGTCAAAATAAAATAAGAACTTTGTAATCTAAGAATTTGAGATGACTCCTATAGACCTTTTAAAATTTATGCTGCCTGATTTTTTAGTAGAACACTTTGAAATAGTTTCTAGCACTAACACAGAAGAAGTACTACACCTTTATTTCGAAGAGAGCGCCAAGCCTCCACAAGAGTTTAATATGTTTGAATTGGTCTC
>NZ_NCWQ01000141.1:0-6571 GCF_002156885.1 Flavobacterium sp. AJR
GTTATTTCTTATAATTTTTTATATTTGCAAAAAATGGAGTATCCGAAAATCCATAAATAGAGTAGGGACCAATCAAAACCAAAATTTAATAATGGATACACAAAAAGTTGATATGTTTATGATGATGAATGCAAAATATTTTGAAGGGCATCATTTAAACGCAATCAGAGAAAAACTTTTAAGTTTAGACGAAAGCCAATGGCAAAGATTACAATTAACTCAATTTAAAGATCCAACAACAGCTTTGTTGATTTCTATTTTTGCTGGTGCATACGGAATTGACCGTTTTTATATTGGCGATACAGGAATGGGAGTAGGTAAATTACTTACTTGTGGAGGTTTTATGATTTGGGCTATTGTAGATTGGTTTTTAATCCAAGGAGCTACCAAAGAAAAAAATGCAATGGCATTTAACAATACATTTTTGTAAAACATGACAAAAAACAAGCTTTATGCGTTAACTTTAATTGCTTGTTTTTTAGGGTATAGTTGGTTGTTCTTTTTTGATTTTGTATCACATTTAAATTCAGATCATGATCTTACGGTCTGTCTTTTTAAAAGAATAACCACTATTCCTTGTCCTTCTTGTGGAACTACACGAGCAGTCGACAGTTTTTTTAAAGGAAATATACTCACTTCTTTATACCTAAATCCATTCGGAATTATTGTAGCAGGAATAATGCTTATTGCTCCAGGCTGGATTGCGTTTGATTACTTCACAAAAAGACAATCTTTTTACGATTTCTACATTAAAACAGAAACAATAATTAGGACAAAAAAAGTTGCAATACTGTTGATTATTTTAGTAATTATCAATTGGATTTGGAATATAAATAAACAAATATGACCGCATTAAATAAGTTTAATTACAAACCTTATGATAGTGAGTTAGAAAGAGCATCAAATAGTTATTTGATGTCACTTGTTGCTGTGCTAGGAGGTTTGCCGTTGCCAATTATGAATTTATTGGCATCCGTTTTTTTTTATTTAGGAAATAGAAAAAGTACAGCCTTTGTTAAATGGCATTGTACACAAGCATTATTGGCACAACTAGGTATGTTTTTCTTTAATACCGTAGGTTTTTGGTGGACTATCTCGATTGTTTTCAAAGAAGGTCAGTTTACCAATACATATATAGCGTATATGTTAACGATAATAGGTTTTAATCTAGTGGAGTTCATATTTACCTTATATCTGGCAAGTCAGACAAGAAAAGGAAATCATATCGAAATATACTTTTTTGCCGATATTACTAATTTAATTTGCAAGACCAATGAAAACACTATTTAGAGGACTAACCATCGTAGGAGCTTTTTTTGGGATCTGGTTTTTATTGTCACAAATAGATTATATCACTTTCTTTAAAATTAATGAAGCCAAAAGTGCTACCGAAAAAGGAGTTGGTGACATGATTTGGGATCAAATTAAAAAGACAGAAGACATAATCGTAAATGATTCTATTACCAAAAAATTGGATGAATTACTAGATCCATTATGTAAAGAAAATGGAATAGTACGCGATAGCCTTAAAGTTCATATTATTCAAAAAGACGAGGTAAATGCATTTGCTTTGCCAGATGGACATTTGGTAATATACTCAGGTTTAATAGAAGCTTCAAAAAATGAGCAAGCATTGATAGGTGTGTTAGGTCATGAAATTGCTCATATAGAGAACGACCATGTCATGAAAAAGCTATCCAAAGAAATTGGTTTCTCTGTTCTTATGTCTATTACAACAGGAAATAATAGCGGGAGTGTAATTAGAGAAATAATGCACACATTGTCCTCTACAGCTTATGATCGTTCACTCGAAAAAGATGCGGATATTACAAGTGTAGAATATATGCTTAAAGCAAAAATAGATCCAGCACCATTTGCAGATTTTCTTTATGATATGTCATTCGATAAAAGTTTTGGAGGAGCTTTATCCTGGATAAGTACACATCCAGAATCTGAGGCCAGAGCCAAATATATTTTGGAATATATAAAAGGTAAAAAACTAGAGAAGAAAATGATATTGTCTCAAAAAGAATGGGATGGTTTCAAAAAAGCGGTAAACGATTATGAAAATTAATAGCTGCTATTAGTTTTATTTAATCAAACAAAAGTAGTTTACATAAAAACAAAAATCCCGTTTCATCGAAACGGGATTTTTTATTTTTATATGATTAGAGAAATTAATCGTCTTTCTCTGCAAGTTTTCTTTCTAATTCTATCTGAAATTCTTCAATAACTGGTTTCATTGTGCTTTCCGGAATGTCGGCAATACGAATGTACATTAAACCATCAATAGCATTATTAAATAAAGGGTCAACGTTAAAAGCTACTACACGCGCATTTTGTTTGATGTATTTTTTAATCAAAACAGGTAAACGTAAGTTTCCCGGTTCTAACTCGTCGATGATTTTATCAAACTTGTTTAAGTCAGATTCAGCTTCATCAAAAATAAAGTCCTTATCAGCATCTTTCAGTTTTACCTTGTATGCTTTTTTCGGGTGAATGTATTGCGCAATATAAGGATCGTAATAATTAGATTTCATAAACTCAATCATCAATGATTTAGAGAAATCAGAGAATTGATTACTAATACTTACACCACCAAGCAAATATTTATGCTCAGGATAACGCAACGTTGTATGAATGATTCCTTTCCATAATAAGAAAAGAGGCATTGGTTTTTGTTGGTATTCCTTAATAATAAATGCACGACCCATCTCGATAGATTTATGCATCATATCATGAAGTTCAGGCTCGAATCTAAAAAGGTCATTTAGATAAAAACCGTCCATTCCGTATTTAGGATAAATCTCAGAACCTAATCCCATACGGTAAGCACCAGATATTTTTTTGGCATCATCATCCCATAAAAACATATGGTGATAATATTGATCATATTGATCAATATCGATAGGCTCATTTGTTCCTTCACCAACCTCACGGAAGGTAATTTCGCGTAAGCGGCCGATTTCATGTAATATATTCGGAATATTTTTCGCTTCAGCAAAAAACACTTCGTAGTTTTTACTTTGTAATAATCTGCAATCTGTGTTTCTTAAAATTTCAACCTCTGCATTTATCTTGTTTCCATTTGCAGGAGTAACAATTTCCTTAGGACTTTTAGTAATCTTTAAGTTTGCAGTATCTAGCAATTTATGTTCCTTCTCAAAAGGATTTGCCAGCATATAAGTTTTCTTTCTTAAAAACTCCGAGTATTCTTCAAAAGATTCAAGTTCGTTTTGTTCGTTAACCGAAATAGGTTTTCCGATACGTACCTTAATAACACGATCCTTTTGAGTAAGTAATTCCGATGGTAATTTTGCTGTACGCAAAGTATCATCTATTTTAGAAAGCCAATAGAACAATTTACTGTTTTTGGCATGAAAATAAATAGGAACAACAGGCACTTTGGCTTTTCTGATTAATTTAATCGCGCCTTCTTCCCAAGGTTTGTCCACCACTAATTTTCCGTCTTTATAAGTCGAAACCTCACCAGCAGGAAAAATCCCTAAAGGCTTTCCGTCACTTAAATGACGAAACGTTTCTTTTATTCCAACCACGCTTGATTTTGCATCCTTATGATTCTCAAAAGGATTTACAGGCATGATATATTTTTTTAACGGAACAATACGGTGTAACAGGAAGTTAGCAATAATCTTAAAATTAGGCTCTCTTTCAAGCATTAATTTTAATAATAAAATGCCATCAATACCACCAAGCGGATGGTTTGAAATAGTAATATAAGCACCGTCTTTAGGTAATCGTTTTAAATCTTCTTCCGGGATTTCGAATTTTATTTGTAAATCATCCAAAACTCCATTCAAAAAAGGGAGATCTTCTAAATGTTTATTCCTATCGTAAATCTTGTTCAAGGTCGATATTTTTAGTACCTTCATAAGGACCCAGCCAGAAAAAGTACCTAACACCCCGTACTTGTCAACATTTATTGCCTTGGCAACTTCTTTCGCGGTAACTAAACCCATGTACAATTTGTTTTTTAGAGCAGGAAACAAAGATAACAAAAAACTCTACTTTTCCTTAATTCTTATTCAAACTTTCCGCTTTTTTATTACATTTGAAATACATAAAAAAAATTGTAATGAAAATTATTTCTTATAACGTAAACGGAATTCGTGCTGCAATTTCAAAAGGATTTATCGATTGGTTACAACATGCAAATCCGGATGTTATTTGTCTTCAGGAGATTAAAGCGACAGAAGATCAAATTCCAGTAGAAGATATTACCAAAGCAGGTTACCCATATCAGTATTATTATCCAGCTACAAAAAAAGGATATAGTGGTGTTGCTATCCTTTCAAAAACAAAACCAAATAACGTTGTGTACGGAACCGGAATTCAGCACATGGATTTTGAAGGAAGAAACCTTCGAACAGATTTCGACACTTGCTCCGTAATGAGTTTATATCTTCCGTCAGGAACCAATATTCAGCGATTGGATCATAAATTCATGTTTATGGATGATTTTCAGACCTATATTAATGAGCTTAAAAAAACAACCCCAAATCTTATTATTTGCGGTGATTACAACATTTGTCACGAAGCGATAGATATACATGATCCTGTTCGTAACAAAACAGTTTCAGGGTTTTTACCTGCCGAACGCGCTTGGTTAGATGGATTCATGAAAACAGGATTTATAGATAGCTTCCGCCATTTTAACAAAGAACCACACAATTATTCATGGTGGAGTTACCGCGCAGGAGCAAGAGGAAATAACAAAGGATGGAGAATCGATTATAATTTAGTTAGCGATAGCTTACAACACAAACTAAAACGTGCCGTTATATTACCAGACGCAGTACATTCTGACCATTGCCCGGTTTTAGTCGAAATCGAAGATTAATGGTATCATTATTGTTAGATACACACAAGATTTAAGCAAACTCCAGCAAAGTTTTTATTTAGGAGCTATTTACTTCGTCAGTTCGCTTCGCTCGTGTCCTGCTTTCCGCTATAAATAAAATTCACTGAACACATATGTGAAATATGAACTTAGTGAAGTAATCTTTATGTTTTTAAAGGAAAAACATAAAGGATTTCTGCTATAAATGAGAATTCACTGAACTCATATAAAAATAAAAGTATAGTGAAGTAATCAGGGCTAGATCGTGCTAATACCAATAATTAAAAAAGAATAAGAAAATCTCAAATAATAAACACCACAAAAAAATGATTAAAAAAGCTTCAATCGGATTATTGATACTTGCGCTTACAACATCGTGTGTATCCAAAAAAATATACAACGATCTGGAAACGAAATTTGCCGATTTAAAAAAAGAAAATCGTTCAATCTCCGATGAAAATGCCGAATTGCTAAAAGCAAAAAATCAATTAGAGTTAGACCGTGACGGATTAAATAAAAATCTTGCTACAACTAAAGCTGAACTAGAAAAGCAAAAAGCTGATTATGCAGCTGCACAAAACAAATTAAAAGTTTTGCAAGACTCTTATGATGCGTTAGAAAAAAACAGTAATGAAGCTTTAAAAAGCAACATGAATAAAAACCGTGAGTTACTAGAACAACTAGAAGCCAAAGGAAAAGCATTAGCAGCAGAACAAGCACGTTTAGACAAAACAGCAAAACGTTTAGACGAACTAGAATCTATGATAGCGGCTAAAGAAGCTGCTATGAAAAAGCTAAAAGAAACCCTATCAAAAGCACTAAACGGATTTGAAGGAAAAGGATTGACAGTAGAACAAAAGAACGGAAAAGTATATGTTTCTATGGAAAACAAATTACTTTTTAATTCAGGAAGCTGGTCAGTAGGAACAGAAGGTAAAAAAGCAGTTGTAGAACTAGGGAAAGTATTAGGAGACAATCCAGATCTTTCAGTATTGATCGAAGGACATACAGATGATGATCCATATGTAGGTTCAGGAGTAATTACAAACAACTGGGATTTATCGACCAAAAGAGCAACAGCAATTGTAGCAATCTTGAGCGAAAACAGCAAAATCAACAAACAAAAGTTAACTGCTGCAGGTCGTGGAGAGTTCTCTCCATTGGCAAGCAACGCAACTCCAGAAGGAAAAGCTAAAAACCGTAGAATCGAAATCATCCTAACACCAAGATTAGATGAAATCGCGGAAATGTTAAATAGCATTAATTAAGTTACTAAGGAACTGAGGTTCTAAGGTACAAAGAAACAAAGGTTCAGGGTTTATACTCTGGACCTTTTTTTGTTTTCTGGTTATACTACAAAGTCTTTTTTGATCTTGGGAGTATTAAGTTAGAATTAAGATTAAAAGTAATACACATCAAAAAAGATATTTATAGAGTATTTACTCAATATTGTCATCCTATGTTTGTAATAAAAAAGGATTTCTGTTTTTAGTACATTTATGTTTAGATTTTCAACAGAAGAAAGGGAAAGATAAAAACTAAAAATTGTCATTTGTCATAATAGACTGTTCGAAATGGTAGTTCCTTTCCCTCTCTGCTTTTGAGCTTGGACAGTTCATTAGGCCTGGAGCCTGTATTTAGGATTGATAAGTCAATAGCAGATTTCTTCCGTTTACTTTTTACTTAAAAACAAAGTTATGACAAAAAACA
>NZ_NCWQ01000142.1:0-9755 GCF_002156885.1 Flavobacterium sp. AJR
TATTTTGAAATTCCCTATTAAAAAAATGTACGTTTTTTCTTTAATTTAATTTCAAATATAACTAATTTATATTTAACTTTATTTTTCCTGTTAAATAAAAATACAAAACGCAGAAAATTACATTATGAAGAACTGAGAAAATTAACGCATTACATCATTCACTTTCATACTTAAAGTTCTAAACTAACACTTTAGTTTGAACCATGTAAGTAATGAAAGTAAATATAAGCGTGACTATCAACATAAAAACTTAAATGAGCTTACATAACTTATATGTTTAACTTCTTTCCACAATTTTAAAGTAATGTGATATGATTACTCTATTGCTTTTATTCTAGTTACCATAAAGGCAATAAAAAATCCGAAGATGCCGATAAAGGCAAAAGAGAAACGAAGACCAAAAGCTTCGGCAATATGACCGATAACAGGTGGTCCCATTAAAAAACCAAGAAAACTAACGCTCGAAACAATTGTTAAAGCTTCACCAGCAGGAACCGACGGGTTTTTACCAGCAACACTGTACAAAGTTGGTACAACAGTTGAAACTCCTAAACCAACAAACATAAAGGCAATTGTACAAGGAATTATATAAGGGAAAAGAACCGAGGTAAAAAGTCCTAGCGAAATGACCAATCCGCTTATTTGTAATACTTTTTTCCTTCCGAATTTAAGAATTAGTCCATCACCAAGAAAACGTCCGCTTGCCATCATAATCATGAATGATGTATACCCTAAGATTTCTAATGCCCCAGGAGCTTTTACGACATCTTTAAAATAGACACCGCTCCAATCGAACATTACTCCTTCGCTCGCCATACAACAAAACCCAATCACTCCAAGCCAAATTAATGAACTGTCTGGTTTTGCAAAAAGTTTCTTTTTCTTCTCCTGTACTTTGATTTTTTCTTTGGCTTTGACCAAAAATTTATAATTGAAAGCAATCATAATAAGTACAATTCCTGCCACAATTACAAAATGATAATATGGTGATAGTTTTAATGCTAACATTCCTAAACCAACTAAAGCTCCTGTAAACCCAGCAAAACTCCACATGCCATGAAAGGAAGACATTATAGTTTTCTTAAAAAGTACTTCGGTGTAAACACCTTGTGTATTTACTGCAATATTGGCTAGGTTTCCGAATACTCCGAAAAGAAATAAACCAGCAGATAACTGCCATGATGTAGTTGCTAAACCTAAATTAGTTAAACTAAAAGCATAAAATAGCAACGAAAAAATTAAGATTCTGTGGCTACCAAAACGAGTGACAACTTTACCCGAGAAAGGCATAATTAGTAATTGCCCTAATGGTAACGCAAACAAAATAGAACCTAATTGCCCTTCGCTTAAATCTAATGCGGCTTTAATACTCGGAATTCGGCTTGCCCAGGTAGCAAAACATAAACCCATTGCAAAATAAAACATTCCGACAGCAAAACGGATTCGGTTTAAGTACGAAGCTTTAGCATTTTTATATGTTTTCTTAAATTTTGCTTTACTTCTGAATCTGCCTAGGAAGTTTAAATCTATCAAAATGAGTTATTTAAAGTTTGATTGGGCAAAATTACGAAAATCATCCTTAACATTAATTCAACCCTACTAGTTAGGCTTAATTATAACGTTATTGTTTATAAATTAAGTGGAACCCGAATAGAACCCGGATGAAGCGGATTCGCCAAGGCGAAAACGCGGATAAAAACGGATTTTCTCCCATCCAAAAGCTGAATGTCATTAAGTTAAGAATAATAGCGCCGAATAAATCTCACGCAAAGTCGCCAATCCGCCAAGTTTACACCTAAAACCTTTGCGCTTTTGCGTCTTTGCGCGAAAAAAATTAATCATAATTAAATCAAAAAAGCTTAACTTAATAACGTTGTCAAAAACTTAGGGATTAATTATTTTTAAAAATCCGTATTTTTCCGCGTCTTTACTTTAGTAAATCCGTCCCGACGCTTCGGGATCGCGTTACTTTCGCAAAGAGTTAAACGCCTATAAATTAATCACTTTATGTTGTACATTACTTGCAATAGCTGCTTCGATGATTTTCATGGTTTTAACACCATCTTCGGCTGTAACTGGCTCTATTGTATTTGTCGTAATCGACTTGTAAACACCATCAAAGAACTCATAATAATTCCCTTGTAAAGTTGGAATTTTCTCTTTGATAACCTTTCCATCAATTTCTGTGTGTAAAATTCCGTTTAAACCTTCTGCTTCAGTTCCCCAAGTTACAGTATCTGGTTTTTTGCTCAATTTTAAATCATCTTCCTGAACATCTCCACGAGGTTTTAAGAATGAGCCTTTCTTTCCGTGAACTACATAAGCCGGATTAGCTTCTCTAACAAAGAAACTAGCTTTTAGTCGAACTCTAAAATCATCGTAATATAATAGTAAATCGATATAATCATCGACCAATGAATTTTCGCGTGTTATTCGGATATCTGCAAAGACCGATTTTGGAAATCCAAACAAATGCAATGCCTGATCTATTAAATGCGGTCCTAAATCTTTTAGGATTCCTGCGCCTGAATTGGCAGTTTCTTTATGTGCTTTAATACTTAATAAAGGATTAAAACGGTCAAAATGAAATTCGGCTTCGACCAAATCTCCTAACAAACCGTCTTTAACAACTTTTTGAACGGTTTTAAAATCACTATCCCATCTTCTGTTCTGGAAAACGGCCAATTTTAATCCTTTTGCTTTAGCTAAATCAGCCAATTCTTGTGCCTGAGCAACGGTGGTTGTAAATGCTTTTTCGACTATAGCATGTTTACCAGCTTCTAGAACTTTTTTGGCATATTCATAATGTGTTTCAACTGGTGTGTTTACAATCACCAAATCAACATCATCTGCAAGAACATCTTCAATTGTTGGGTAACTTCTTACTGTTGGATAATCTGCTTGTATTAGTTTCTTGCTTCTTTCCCAAGAACCAATAAGTTCAAATCCTGGGTGAATATTTATAAATGGTGCGTGAAAAACTTTCCCCGACATTCCGTATGATAATAGTGCTGTTTTTATTTTTTGCATTTGATTTTTATTTTTTTTCTTCACCATTAAGAGATGAAGAAAAATTAAGTTTATTTTTTTGCCACTCCCGATAGCTATCGGGATAAAGGATTTTCCACCATTAAGAAATGAAGAAAATTAAGTTTTCTCTTTTCAATGAAATTCAGTTAATGTTTATTGTTTTGCCACGGATGAAATTAAGTTTTTTTACCATTAAGAAATAAAGAAAAATTAAGTTTAACGCTTAATATAACTTAATCTCTTAATGGTTCAAATAAATTTTGATTTTACGTTTATTGGTTAAGTTTTTTTCCACCTTTAAGAAATAAAGAAAATTAAGTTCAACGCTTAATATAACTTAATCTCTTAATGGTTCAATTAAAAAAATTATGTTTTATTTCTTCTAACCATTAACAGATTGAAAAAAACTAAGTTCAAAGCTTAATGAAACTTAATCTCTTAATGGTTCAATTAAAAAACTTATGTTTTATTTCTTCTAACCATTAACAGATTGAAAAAAAACTAAGTTCAAAGCTTAATATAACTTAATCTCTTAATGGTTCAATTAAAAAATTTATGTTTTATTTCTTCTAACCATTAACAGATTGAAAAAGAACTAAGTTCAACGCTTAATGAAAATTAATCTCTTAATGGTTCAATTAAAAAACTTATGTTTTATTTCTTAATGGCTTAAATAAAAAACATTAATATTTCATCAAATCTTAGCTCGTTCGTATTGTTTTGGCCATTGTATATCGGAGTTTAACTCGGATGCAAAATGCAAAGCCAAGTTTGGGTCACGAAGCGATTCTCTCGCAAACAAGATTAAATCGGCTTGACCTGAAGTTAATATTGCTTCGGCTTGAGTAGCTTCGGTAATTAAACCTACTGCCCCTGTTAAAACTCCTGTGTCTTTTTTTATCCTTTCGGCAAAAGGCACTTGGTAATTTGGTCCTAGTGCAATTTTTTGATGAGAAACCAATCCTCCCGAAGAAACATCGATAACATCAACTCCTTTAGATTTTAAAATTGCCGAAAGCTGTACCGATTCTTCAATATTCCAACCTCCTTCTGCCCAATCGGTAGCCGAAATACGAACAAACAACGGTAAATCTGCTGGCCATTCTGATTGTACTGCATCAACGATTTCGAGAGTTAAACGAATTCTGTTTTCGAAACTTCCACCATATTCATCGGTTCTTAAATTAGACAATGGCGACATAAACTGGTGCAACAAATACCCATGCGCTCCATGAATTTCCAGAACCTGATATCCTGCAGCAACGGCTCTTTTGGTAGTTGACTTAAAATCGGCAATTACTTTCTGGATTCCTGCTTTATCCAAAGCTATTGGAGCAGCTTCATTATCATGATAACCAATGGCACTTGGCGCAACGGTTTGCCATCCGCCTTGAGCGAAATCTAACTTTTTGTTACCTTCCCAAGGGGCTGAAACACTCGCTTTGCGTCCGGCATGTGCGATCTGGATTCCTGGAATGGCATTTTGAGAAACAATAAATGTATTGATTGCTTTTAATTTTTCTATTTGTTCGTCTTTCCACAGTCCTAAATCCTCAGGTGATATTCTTGCTTCGGGCGAAACAGCTGTCGCTTCCTGAATTATCAATGCTGAACCTCCCGTTGCACGAGCTCCTAAATGTACCAAATGCCAATCATTAGCAAAACCATCAATAGCTGAATATTGACACATTGGCGAAATAACGATTCTATTTTTTAAGGTGATTTTTTTTATCGAAAGTGGAGAAAATAATAATGAAGCCATATAATGTAACTTTTAGCGGATTAACACTACTAATATTTAAAATAGTGTTTAAAAAGTAAAGTTACTGCATCTTGTTAAAAGTAGAAATCTAAATGTTTATTAATTAACAAACATTTAAAACCTTATGACTTATATTGCACTATGAATTAAAATAGAAAACGTTACTTTTGTGCGTTATTTAAGAACTAAAATTAAACAATGGATATAGTTATCAAGCTTTCTCAATTTTTATTGAGTTTATCATTACTTATTATTCTTCACGAATTAGGGCATTTTATCCCCGCAAAATTATTTAAAACAAGAGTCGAAAAATTCTATTTATTTTTTGATGTCAAATTTTCACTTCTAAAAAAGAAAATTGGCGATACTGAATACGGTATCGGTTGGTTACCTCTGGGTGGTTATGTAAAAATTTCTGGAATGATTGACGAAAGTATGGACAAGGAACAAATGGCTTTGCCACCACAACCTTGGGAATTCCGTTCGAAACCAGCTTGGCAACGTTTAATCATTATGTTGGGTGGTGTTACGGTAAACTTTATTCTTGCGTTTATTATATATATAGGAATGGCATTTGCTTATGGCGAAACTTATGTTGCTAATGCTGACATAAAAGACGGTCTTTCTATTGAAAATCCTGTTATGATTAAAGCTGGTTTTAAAACTGGTGATAAGATTCTAGCTATCGATGGTAAAAAAGTAGAGAGTTTCGACAATCAAATAAACATGGACTTAGTAATGTCTAAACAAGTTCTTATTGAAAGAAACGGTGTTGAGCAAACTATCCAGATGCCAAACGATCTTGTTGACCAATTATCAAAACATGAAAAAAGCCCTCTTGCTTCTATAAGAATGCCTTTTGTAATTGGAAATATTGCTGCTGAATCTCCAAATAAAGAATTGCAACCAAAAGATTTGGTTACTTCTCTTAACGGACAAAAAGTAAAATATTATGACGAGGTAAAAACAATATTAGAAAATAACAAAGGAAAAACTATTCCTGCCGTTGTTTTAAGAAACCAAAAAGAGACTCCAGTTAATGCTATTGTTACTAAAGAAGGTAAACTTGGTGTAAATGTTGGTACTCTAGGAATGGAATCATTAGAGAAATTAGGCTACTATAAAATAAGTACTAAAGAGTTTGGATTCTTTGAATCGATTCCTGTAGGGATTGAAAAAGGAAAAGATCAACTGGTAAGTTACGGAAAACAGCTTAAAATGATTTTTAACCCAGAAACTAAAGCTTACAAACAAGTAGGTGGTTTTGCGGCTATTTATAATATTTTCCCTAGTACTTGGAGTTGGGAAGTGTTCTGGTCTATCACTGCACTTTTATCAATTATGCTTGGAGTAATGAATTTATTACCGATTCCTGCTCTTGATGGTGGGCATGTGATGTTTTTATTATACGAAATCATTAGTGGTAAAAAACCAAGCGATAAATTCCTAGAAAACGCGCAAATGGTTGGATTCGTTTTACTTATAACATTGCTTTTATTTGCTAACGGTAACGATATTTATAAAGCAATCGTAGGCAAGTAAAATTTATTAATAAAAAGTGCGAAAAAATTTTTTAGAAAGGAAAAAACCTTCTATATTTGCACTCGCTAAAAAGAACAACAACTTCCTCCTTAGCTCAGTTGGTTAGAGCATCTGACTGTTAATCAGAGGGTCCTTGGTTCGAGCCCAAGAGGGGGAGCAACTTTTTTTTAGCAAACATATTTACCTTTAAGGTGATTCCTTCTTAGCTCAGTTGGTTAGAGCATCTGACTGTTAATCAGAGGGTCCTTGGTTCGAGCCCAAGAGAGGGAGCTTATTAAAAGACTATCATGCAAATGATAGTCTTTTTTTTGTTTATACCTTACCCAATCGTTGTCGCCCTGAGGAACCGAAAGAGGATCAGGTGCAAAAGCTGGGGATTAAGTAAAAATTTTACCGCAAAGAGCACAAAGAAAAAAACACAAAGGTTCGCAAAGCTTAATCAATAGCTTTTCAAACAACGATAACGCGAATCTATTGTTTGTGGGTTTTACCGCAAAGAGAGCAAAAGATTACACAAAGGTTCGCAAAGCTTAATCAATAGCTTTGATAACCTTTTAGCTCGATAACACGGTTTCCCTTATTTTATTATCACCCAATCTTGTCACCCTGAGGAACGAAGGGTCTCCGCTAGTAACTCGATTACAAAAGTTGAGCATTAAATAAAAAGACTTTACCGCAAAGAGCGCAAAGAGAAAAAGACGCAGAGGTTCGCAAAGCTTAATCAATAGCTTTTCAAACAACGATAACGCGAATCTATTGTTTGTGGGTTTTACCGCAAAGAGTGCAAAGGACTACACAAAGGTTCGCAAAGCTTAATCAATAGCTTTGATAACCTTTTTGCTCGATAACACGGTTTCCCTTATTTTATTATCACCCAATCTTGTCACCCTGAGGAACGAAGGGTCTCCGCTAGTAACTCGATTACAAAAGTTGAGCATTAAATAAAAAGACTTTACCGCAAAGAACACAAAGGTTACGCAAAGATTCGCAAAGCTTAATCAATAACTTAGCGAACCTCTGCGTCTTTTTCTCTTTGCGCTCTTTGCGGTTAAATTGAGCGTTATTATATTACGACTGTTTTACATGCAAAATTAGAAGCATAAAGGCATTATTAAGCTTTTACAATCCCATTGCAAGCTTTTTCTATTTCTTGATCGGAGAATCGCTCTAATGCTTTTTTCAACATTTTACTCGTTTTAATACAACTTATCATTTTAGTTCGTAAATCCTGGTCATTACCGATTTCTGTTTTGAGAATGTTTTCGAAAATTTCAACTAAATAATCCGGTTGATACCTAAACTCTCCTTCCACCCAAAGAGCCGAAAGGAATCTCGCTACCGATTGCATTACCTCATCATGATGCAATGGAATATGATTTTCTTTTTGCATTACTATATTTTTTTGTTTTTAATCTCTACCTGTGCGAAAAGTTGTATTTTTACAACACATCGCAATTAAGCAATCTATTCAACTGTACTGTATCATTTCTAGCCGTACCGTACTTAGCTAAATATGTTTTTTACATATTGACTGTTATTACACTTAATTATTATCTTTGAATTATGAGCACACTTACAAAACCAAATCATATAGGGCGAAAAATAAGCCGTATTCGTGAACTTCGTGATATGAAGCAAGAAGCTTTGGCACAAGCTTTAGGAACAAACCAACAAGCAATCTCTGCTATTGAAAACAGCGAAACAATAGATGATGAAAAACTTAAAGCAATTGCTGAAGCATTAGGAGTTTCGGTTGAAGGGATTAAGAATTTCTCAGAAGAAGCTGTTTTGAATATTATTGGAAATACTTATCATGACAGCAATGTTGTTAATGGAAATGCATATAGCTGCAATTTCAATCCACTTGATAAAATGGTTGAACTTTTCGAACGTTTGGTTTTGGCTGAAAAAGAGAAAGTGGAATATTTAGAGAAGTTATTGAAAGGGAAGTAATTTTTTTTTATTTTTTATAATTGTATATTATTTTTTTTAAAATATTCTGCAAATCCACCTCTGCAAAAATCATCACAATTTGATAATGCTAATAATAAGGATGTATTCCAAGAATTAACTCCAAATCTTTGTTTGAACTCGTTATATTGTCGTATAAATAATTTTTTAACTCCATTTTCATTATCACTTTCAAATATCATTTCAATAGATGATTTACAGCCAAATAAATAATTATTAGTTGACTGCTTTAATCGATTTTTTAAGTTAGTACGCTGAAATTGAAAATCTAATTTTGCTCCTAATTCATCCGTAATATTAGTTTTGTCAATAACATAATCAATCATTAGATTACCATCAATAAATTTTACATCGGTTATAAAAAAAGAATCCTGAGGAAAAATTTCAAAGTAGGCATGAAAAAATGATGAACCATTAATATCATTCACAGCTGTTCTTTTACCATTATTACATATGTGACAAATTGGAATTAAATTTCTTGAATATATTGATGTTGCTTTGTAAATTGATTGAGGTAAATAATGATCCAATTCTGAAATGGGAGTTATACCACAATATGGACAATTTTCATATAATAAAAGTAATTTGCTCCTTAAGGAACTTAGCCTCCCTTTTAATTGAATTTCAGAATAAGCAATTTGTAAAGCATTATTAGTTTCAACTCGAAGTAACGTACTTTTAAATTCATCATCTATATTTCCAAGTAATTGATCATATTTTTGATAAATATTACTAATTATTTGTTTTTCGGAATCATTAAGTTCGTATTTATATGTTCCATTTAAATATTTTAAAGCAATATCAAGATCTCCAAGAGCTTCAGCATTATCGGGAATTGCAACTTTTCTCATTTTTCTAAATTATTTACTATTATATTCAGATATTAAATATGCATAAGCTTGCATACTTATTTCTCCATTAAATAGCTCTAAAATATATTTTTCAAAAGATTCTTTGTCACCATAAAATGAATTTATAATTTTATCTAACTCATTATGATAATCTGTATAATCAGTAGATAAACCAAAAATATCATTAGTAATACTATTTATATTTTCTCCAAATGTCTGACTTATTGGTTCAAATGTTTTAATGTTATTTTCTTCTCTTCTAACAATAATAACATGTTTTTTTAAGGTTTCCTGTAATACAACGGGAGAGTGAGTTGTAATAATCATAAAAGATTTTTGATATTCTAAAATATTTCTTAAAACTTTCATTAAAACAGCTAAGAGTGGGGGATGTAAATGAGATTCTGGTTCATCAAATAATACAAGACATCTTTTCTCAATATGATAAATTAGTTTAAATACTGAATGTATTACAAATTTGTGACCTGTACTTAGATTATTAAAAAAAGAGTTTTCTCGTAATAGATAAAATTTTTCTCTTTCAATGTTTTTTAAAAAATTTAATGAAGGCTCCTCCGATAATAATTGCAAACATGTTT
>NZ_NCWQ01000143.1:0-6447 GCF_002156885.1 Flavobacterium sp. AJR
TAAATCCAAAGGCATAGGTTTGTCTAATGGAAACTGAATAGAGCCCTTTCCTGATTTATAAGCAGAAAGTTCTTCTTGAAAAGCTTCGTTTCCCGAAGGCAACGCATAAAAGCCAATATGGTTTTTGAAAGCTGCAAAATGCACTAAGTTACCATTAAGCTTAAAAGTAGGTATAGCGTAACTTATTTTCTCTTCGGCATTTGGAGCAGCCTTTTTAATTGTTTGGCGCACTTGTTCTAATACTGCCTGAATGGTTTCAGGAAAACCAGCAATATATTCATCAATAGTTTCAGGTTTTGAAGTTATCATAGCTTTTAATTTTATAAAACCAAAACCGCAATTTTGTCAAATTGCGGTAGTTTTAATTGAGGTTATCAAAGTTGTTATTTAGAGATTTCTTCCAATACTTTCTTTGCATTTTCATTTTTTGGGTCAAACTGTAATGATTTTTTATAGTTTACAATGGCAAGTTTTTTATCTCCATCTTTTAAATAAGCCTCGCCTAAACTATCATATGCATTTCCTGATTTAGGAAAGGTATCAACATTTATTTTAAAAACGGCTATGGATTCTTTTGTTTTTCCTGATTGTAGTAATTGATAACCAACATCGTTTATTTCACTTTCCTTAATAGCGTATTCATCAGATTTTTTGAACTCTTCAAATTTCTTCAATCCAGTTTCTAATCCTTGAGATTTAATAATACCAAATAGAGTATAAGCGGTAGATCTTTTGGCAATATCATATGGCATATCGTATAAAATTGCTCGTATCGCTTCAGACATTTGATTAAGACCAGTTCCTCCGGTATTATTTAATAATACAATTAAATCGTTGGATGATGGAATACGTGAGATTAGAGTATTGAAACCATTTATTCCACCACCATGTTCAATAATTTGTACTTTCTTATCTGTTTTGTCAATGTTGGCTTCTTCAATAAACCACCCGTATCCATAATAGGATGTTGCAGAGAACCTTGTATTTATGTATTTGTTAAATAATAATTCTTTGTATTTAGCCGATAATAATTTTTCAGTATAAAGAGCCTGATCCCATAAGTATAAATCCTCTACGGTAGAATATAGAGATCCTGCAGCATAAGGAAGAGACATATCAATGTAACTTGAATTTACATAGTCAGAACTGCCTTTCTCTTTTTTTTCGTATCCAGTGGCTCTATTAGCTAAAATCACATCGTGATGGTCATAGCCAGAATTATTCATGTTAAGTGGGGTAAAAATCTTTTCTTGTAAACACTGCTCATACGTTTTTCCTGTAATTTTCTCTATGATATAACCCAATAGAAAATAGCCAGAGTTGCTATAGGCAAATTTTTCTCCAGGCTTGAATTGAAGAGGTAAATCGGCAAATGTTTTTACAAAAGCTTCTGGTGTATAGGGATTACGACTAATATCAGAGAAAAAATTAGGGAATGAAGTATAATTAGGTAATCCTGATGTATGAGTGAGTAATTGATGAATGGTAATTTTATCACCATTGGTTTTGGAATAATCAGGAAGATAGGTAGAAATTGGAACATCTAATTTAAGCTTTCCTTGCTCCACCAATTGAAGAATTAATAATGCTGTGAATTGTTTGGTAATAGAGCCTAATCTAAATTTTGTGTTGGGTTCATTAGGGATTTTCCATTCCATATTGGCTAATCCAAAGCCTTTTTTATAGATAACCTTTCCGTTTTCAGTTACAAGAGCAGTTCCGTTAAACTGGTTGTATTTAGAATATAAGCTTAGCAATTCATTAATTTTATCGGCCTTGGAAGTTTGGCCAATACATACATTAACTAAAATTAATTGAAAAGCAAGACTAAAAATGAGCACTTTTAATAAAGAGCTATTTGATTTTTTTTCCATGATGGTTGATGATTTTTGGTTATTATATTTTAAGCGTTCATTAATAATAGACGACTAAAATTTAATAAAGTTACTAAAAATCATCACTTTGTTTAGTATAATGCTATAATTGTTGAAGTAGTTGTAACTCGAAGTGATAAGTTATGACTAATCATGTATGCTATGATTTTTGTAGATTTAAGAATAGAAGTTTTATTAGTATCTATAGCTATGCTATGATTATAATATGGCTCATATTTTTTTTGCTCAGTAATCGAGAATAAACCAACTGTAGGAGTTTGTACAGAGCTTGCTAAATGCATGATTCCAGAATCGGCTCCAATGAAAGCTTCCGTGTTTGCGATTAATGCGCCAATTTCACGTATGTCTTTACTGTAAAAATGTGTAGCTTTAAAGCCAATTTGCGAGACATTTTCAATAGGTAAAATTTCAATAATATTATGATTAGGATATTGAGTTTTTAGCCTTTTATAAAACTTCCCCCACCATGATTCTGAATAACATTTGTCGCCAGTTGCATAAGTATAAATGCAAATCGTTTTTTTATCGTTATTGACTAATTTGTCTAGTATTTTTTTTCCTTCAATGATTTCAGAATTACTCAATTTAAGATTCAATGCAGCGATTGACTTGTTATTGGGGATAAAGCCTAGTTCGCTTAAATAACTCCTGAAGTTGTATACAGGATATTTTGCGATATGTTCATAATCAAGATATTTTGATTGAATATCTTCGACTGTAGAATCTCCGAAGAATTTGAATTTTGAATTTGAAAATTTAACCGAAAGCCTTCCAGATGAAGAATTTTTGTCAACATTAATTGCAATATCATATTGTTGTTTTCTAAGCGATACCCATACCTTAATATATTGAAGTAAGTTCTTAAAAGGTTTTTTAGGTAGCTCAATAATCTTATCGACATTGTCGTAGTTTTCGAATAATATAGGTGCTAGATTACCTTTTACAAATAAGTCTATTTTGCATCCCGGAAACGTAGTAATGACTTCTTCTAATAAAGGTGTAATTAATAATAAGTTCCCTAATCGGGCATTTGGACGTGAAATTAAAACTCTTTTAATCTCAGGTTTAATGGTTAAATGTTTTTTATTCGCGTTTGCAGAATGCCCAATATTTTTAGTTAAGCTATGCATTAACTTTCGTCTTACTACGTTTATGTTTTTTAAGATTTTCATAGTGTAAATATTATTTATTAAACTTACTTCAGTTAAAAAAGAATAAATGGCAACTCAAAAAAACAGAAAGAATTAAAAGCAAATTGTTAAAACTTATTATGAGTCTTGCTGTAATAATAACTAAATGAGGCTGTTATGTTTACTGCTTTAAGTAAAGTTAGCAAAATCATTTATAAGCTGATTACATAATTTTCTGTTTTTTTTATATGATGAATCAAAATTGGTTTTTTTAAAAGGATTGATGGTTAAGTCTTAGTTAACTTATAATTAGGTTTTTAGGTCTTGTGACATAGAGAGAAGAGTTGTGACTCCGTTTCGTTTGATAACACGACTGAAAGTAAAAATTACAACTGCTATATAATCTAAAATCAGCAATCTAAAAACCAAAATTTATAAAAAAAGTATATCTTTAACTAACCAAAAACCAAAAAAAATGCAAGAAAACAAACCAGAAGATTTTAAAAGAGAACTCGGATTGCTAGACGGAACCATGCTTGTGGTAGGGTCTATGATTGGTTCAGGAATATTTATTGTAAGTGCCGATATTGCCCGACAAGTAGGTTCTGCAGGTTGGCTAATCTTAATATGGCTAATCTCAGGATTAATTACAGTTATTGCAGCAGTAAGTTATGGAGAATTAAGTGCCATGTTTCCAAAAGCTGGTGGGCAGTATGTTTACTTAAAAGAAGCTTACAATAAGTTGATAGCTTTTTTGTACGGATGGAGCTTTTTTGCAGTAATCCAAACGGGTACAATTGCTGCTGTAGGTGTCGCTTTTGCCAAATTTGCAGCTTATCTCTATGAGCCTTTAAGTGATGAAAATATTCTTTTTGAGATAGGTTCTTTCGACTTAAATGCAGCTCAACTGGTTTCTATTGTTACGATTATTTTATTAACGTATATAAATAGCCGTGGGGTTAAAAACAGTAAAATTCTACAAACGGTTTTAACTATTATCAAAATTTTATCACTTTTAGGATTAATCGTTTTCGGGTTAACACTTGGAGCAAAAGCTTCTATTTGGGATGCTAATTGGGTAGATGGTTGGTCTACGCGTGCTTTTGATGCAGATACTAAATCTTGGTTTCCAATAGGAGGTACAGCATTGCTTACAGGTATTTCGGCAGCTATGGTTGGTTCTTTATTTTCTAGTGATGCTTGGAATGGAGTAACTTTTATTGCGGGCGAAATTAAAAATCCGAAACGTAATGTAGGGTTTAGTCTATTCTTGGGAACTTTTATAGTTACGATTATTTATGTTTTAACAAACCTGATGTACTTGGCAGTAGTACCTTTTGATGAAATTGCTACAGCAAAATCTGATAGGGTAGCGGTAGTGGCATCACAATATATTTTTGGTAATATCGGAACGTTAATCATTGCAATTATGATTATGATTTCGACTTTTGCTTGTAATAATGGACTAATAATGGCTGGAGCAAGGGTATATTATACAATGGCAAAAGATGGTTTGTTTTTTAAGAAAGCAGCGATATTAAATGAGTCTAGTGTTCCAGCTTGGGCATTATGGGCACAATGTGTTTGGGCTTCGGCTTTATGTTTGACAGGGAAATATGGGGATTTATTAGACTTTGTTATTATCATAGTTCTGATTTTTTACATTTTGACTATTTATGGTATTTTTATTCTGCGTAAGAAAATGCCAGATGCCGAGAGACCTTATAAAGCTTTTGGATATCCATTTCTGCCATTCTTATATATTGTAGTAGCATCGGCAATTTGCATTTGTTTATTGCTTACTAAATTTTCTACCTGTGGTTGGGGCGTTTTAATTATGCTAACAGGAATTCCTGTTTACTATTTGACTAAACCGAAAGAATAAGCGGCATAATTTAAAGAAAGCCATTAATTAGTGGCTAAAAGAGAATAGTTGCTAACTTAGATTGTCTATAGAGGAACGCGGATTAAACGGATTTTTTATCTATTATTTTAAAAAATCCGTTTTTATCCGCGTTTTTTACTTTTGTAAATCTGTATCATCCGCGTTCCTTTCGCAAAGAGTTAGATAGAATAGAAGATTAAGAAAGCTGTTAATCAGTGGCAAGAATAATGAATATATAAAAACAGAAAACCCGTCCTAAAGACGGGTTTTTCTAGTGTAGTAAGCACTTATATAATGCTAGCAATTATTTTGCTAACACTAATTCTTCGTTGAAAGGAAGATTCCAAGCTTCTGCAACTCCTTTGTAAAGGATTTTTCCATTAGCAATATTCAATCCTTTTTTCAATTCTTCGTTTTCAGCACAAGCTTTTTCCCATCCTTTGTTTGCTAATTGTAAAGCGTAAGGTAAAGTAGCGTTTGTTAAAGCAAGTGTAGATGTGTAAGGTACAGCTCCAGGCATATTAGCCACACAGTAGTGTACAATATCATCGATAATGAAAGTTGGGTTTTCGTGAGTTGTTGGTGTACATGTTTCGATACATCCACCTTGATCAACAGCAACGTCTACAACAACAGTTCCTGGACGCATTAGTTTAAGCATATCACGAGTAACTAAGTGAGGTGCTTTTGCTCCCGGAATTAATACTGCTCCAACTACTAAATCTGCATCAGCGATTGCTTTTGTAATGTTATAGTGGTTTGACATTTGAGTGTTTACGTTTGCAGGCATAATATCATCTAAATGACGAAGACGTGCTAAGCTTACATCCATAATAGTAACTTGAGCTCCTAAACCAGCAGCCATTTTTGCAGCTTGAGTACCAACGATTCCACCACCAAGTACTAATACTTTAGCAGGAGGAACACCTGGAACACCACCTAAAAGAATTCCTCTTCCTTTTAATGGTTTCTCAAGATATTTAGCTCCTTGTTGAATAGACATACGTCCAGCAACTTCTGACATTGGAACTAATAATGGTAAACTACGGTCAGCTTTTTCAACAGTTTCGTAAGCTAAACATACAGCTCCTTTTTCGATCATTGCGTGTGTTAACGGCTCTGATGAAGCAAAGTGAAAGTATGTAAATAATAATTGATCTTTTTTGATTAAATCATATTCAGATGCAATAGGTTCTTTAACTTTAATAATCATTTCAGCTATAGCATATACCTCTTCAATAGTTGCTAATACCTGAGCACCAGCATTAGTATACTCCTCATCGCTAAATCCACTTCCTAAACCGGCAGTTGCTTGAACGTAAACAACATGTCCGTGTTTTTTCATTTCCGAAACTCCAGCTGGTGTAACAGCTACACGGTTTTCGTTATTCTTGATTTCTTTTGGAACACCTATTATCATTTTTTATATTTTTTTTGTTTTTGTTAATTTTGTTTTACAAAGCTACATATAGAGAATATATTATCGATATTATGGGTATAATAAAGAAAATATTGTTTTTATTTAATATTTTTACCA
>NZ_NCWQ01000144.1:0-6233 GCF_002156885.1 Flavobacterium sp. AJR
TTTTGTAAGATAAAAACCTTGTAGTCAGTTGGTTTAGGGTGTTTTTTGTAAGGATGTGTGACTCTTTTGATTTAATTTTAAAATAAAAAATAATATTTTAGGTGTTTTTGCAGCAAAAAAAAAGCATCCGCCAATGGTGGATGCTTTTTTACAGAGACTATAATTTTAGTCTTGATTTGTTTTCTTTCTCCAAGTAAAAGAGTTAAGAATATGTCTTTTTGCAAATCTTCCAGGAGAATCTGCATTTACCATTTTTACATAAGTAGCTTTTGGTACGCTGATGTATTCGTAAACGCTACCATTTGAGAAATCAATAATTAATCTACCTTCTACAAATTTGTAATCTGTAATAGATGAAGTAGCGATTGTTTCTGTATATTCTGGCAAGTTTAGTTTAATTGTCTCAGGATTGATACTTACCAAAAAGTGGTATGCTTCAATAACTAATTTACTTTTTTCTTCTGCTTCTTTCAAACCAGCGTCGTTACCTTGAAATTTGTCAGGATGACATTCTTTCATAGCATTACGGTAAATGGTTTTTAAATCTTTTAATTCTGCAGTTTTGTCTACGTTTAGTAACTTGCGGTATTCAACTATTTTTTTCATAAATAAGATAACTACTTGTCTATTAGATTGAAATTAATATTTGTTTAATTCAAAAAAGACAAATTTTTTGCAAAGGTACACTTTTTTTTAACTTTTTACTTTCGTAGTAAAAAATATTCAAAAAATATGTAAAAGCTTGATTTTTAAATAGAATAAGTTTGCTGATTCTTAATACTATGTACTGAAAAAGCAAAAGATTAAAAAATGATTGTTTTATTTTTGTTCAGGCTTATTATTTGCCTTGTCAAAGTTTTTTGATTTTTTAGGATACTTGTTATAGCTAATATCACTTGGGTTTTCGATTATAGATTTTATTGTAATCCAATCTCCAACTACGTGATTAGCATGTGCTATCTTGTAATCTAAAAGGTATTCACCACAAAAATAGTTGTTGTTTTCATCCTTCTCCATTATCCCAGTATAAACCCCTTTTTGTAACATTTTTTCTTGAGAAGCCTTTGTCATGATATTTTTATTTAAAAATTGAAGCTGCAAAGTTAATCAATATATTGTTTGGTTTAGGGAGTTCGTGACAATCTAAGTATATTTGCATATGCAAAAAAACTTTAGACCAAATCCTAATTCGTTCAAAAATACATTTTGTGTTTTTCAGGAAGTAACTTCGAAAGAAGTTGAAGGTTTGAAAATTCAATTTGAAAGTAAAGCAGGAAGTAGGTATTATTATTCCGATTTAGGAATGTATCGTTTCTCTAACCATTGGGGAAGATTAGCTAATAGCAAATGGCGTTTGGATGCTATGGAACCTGAAACAGAATCTAAATTTAAACTGGGTTTTGCGGCTTGGAGTTCTTTTTATCCTGATAATGCCATTGATAAATTATATTATATTGAAGCTGATTATTCTAGAAACACGGTTAATTATCAACACAAGAATAATCCAGAATATGATAATAAAGCTATACTTAGAACCAGTTTTGAAACAACAAAAAGGATTAAACAAATTAGAAACTTGCAACAATTAACTTCATGGGCAAAATATTTTGATTATGAAGATATCGATACTTTGCGTAAAGCAATTATAAATGAACTTATTTTTACAGAGAAAACTTTAGAAGAAATTAAAAGAGAAATAGAATAATGGGAAGGAATAACGAAAGGAATATTAAGAAACACAACGATAAGTTGCACAAGGCACAAGACAAAGTAAAACAAGCTGAAAGTGCGCGTAAGGAGAAATTAAAACAAATTGTAAAGAAGTTTAATGAGGATAAATCTTCATCTGATAAATAAAATATATGGAAAACGATAAATTCAGTGGTTTAAAAGAAAGTGTTCAGGAAATAATAGATTTAATTGCTGCTAAACAAAATAAATCTGCGAACAATAAATTGGCAGAAGTAAGTGATATTTTGGATGATTTGCTCGATTTTTCGGAAGAGGATGAAGATTTAATCGAGATTAGTAAATATCAGGTTTTATTAAACCAATTACATCAAAAGATAAATACTGCCGAATAATTTTAGATTTTTGTCTTTATGGAAAATTCCAAATGTTATTGCGATACAGGTTTATATTTTGATAATTGTTGTGGTTTATATCTCAAGAATAATCAAAATGCGCCAACTGCATTAGCTTTAATGCGTTCTCGTTTTTCGGCTTATGTTATTAAAGATGCCGATTATTTATTGGCTACGACCCATTCTTCCGAAAGGAAATATTATTCGAAAGAGGATATCTTGAATTGGGCTACAGCCAATGAATGGCAGCGATTGGAAATTATAAGTTTTACAGAAACTACAGTTGCATTTAAGGCTTACTTCTTGGATGAAAAGAAACAACCTCAAACACATTATGAGTTTTCTACTTTTAAACAAGAAAATGGGGTTTGGTATTATCTTGAAGGAAAGTTTGAATAATTAGTAGTTTTTAACTGGTTATCAGCTAATTTTTGATTAAATCTTTTAACTAAAAATTAATATCTGTTTGTTTTAGCTACATTCTAAAATGATGTAATTTTAGAATTATGAAAGAGGAACATAAAAAAGGGTTTTATTTTAAAACGTATGAAGCGCCAAATCAGTCTCCGTTTGAAAAACTTTTTGGTATTTTCAAAGAGCTAATTACCCATACTTCGGGTGATTTTGATGAAGCTATAGATTGGCTTCGTGAGTTGGATAAAGAATACAAACTTACAGATGAGAATTATACTATCGACGATTTTATAGAAGATCTAAAAAAGAAAGGTTATATAAAAGACGAAATAAAAGAAGATGGTTCTTCAGGAATTGGAATTACTGCCAAAACTGAGCGTGCGATAAGGCAACAAGCACTTGATCAGATATTCGGAAATTTAAAACGTTCTGGAAACGGAAACCACAAAACTAAATATGCCGGAAATGGAGATGAACATACGGGGGAATTCCGTGAGTTTCATTTTGGCGATGGGTTAGAACGAATTTCGCTCACAGAAAGTTTGCGTAATGCTCAAATCAATAATGGAGTGGAGAGTTTTATGCTAACTGAAAACGATTTGGTTGTGGAGGAAACACAATACAAATCGCAAATGAGTACAGTCTTAATGATAGATATTAGTCATAGTATGATTTTGTACGGCGAAGATCGTATTACTCCAGCCAAAAAAGTTGCCATGGCGCTCGCCGAATTAATTACTACTCGCTATCCTAAAGATACACTTGATATTCTGGTTTTCGGAAACGATGCCTGGACAATTGCTATCAAGGATTTACCGTACTTAAAAGTTGGACCATATCATACCAATACAGTTGCTGGTTTGCAACTGGCGATGGATTTATTACGCCGAAAAAGAAATACAAACAAACAAATATTTATGATTACTGATGGTAAGCCAAGTTGCGTTCGTGAGCGTGATGGATCTTATTATATGAACAGTAATGGTTTAGACGAATATATTGTAGACAAATGTTACAATCAGGCACAACAAGCCAGAAAGTTGCATATTCCTATTACCACATTTATGATTGCAAGTGATCCTTATTTGCAACGTTTTGTCAACCATTTTACCGAAGCTAATCAGGGAAAAGCATTCTATACGGGATTAAAAGGTCTTGGCGAAATGATTTTTGAAGATTATGAAGCGAATAGAAAAAAGAGGGTTCGATAAAGAGTCTCAAAGGTTCAGAGCAATAAAGCGACAAAGATTTGCCGTAGAGACGCACAGCAGTGCGTCTAACTTTAGATAAAGTTTCATAGATGCACAGCTGCGTTTAATAGTTCAAATATAAAATAAACAACAAATTGATATTTCAATAAAAATGGAAATAAATAATATAAACACTTTAGGTCAATTAAAAGCCTCTGGATATAAAAGTAAAAGCATTAAAGATGAATTACGAAATAATCTTCGTGAAAAGATAAAATCTGGTAAACCTGTTTTTGAGGGTGTTCATGGTTTTGAAAATACTGTTATTCCGGAGTTAGAACGTGCTATTTTATCACGCCATAATATTAATTTATTAGGTCTTCGTGGTCAGGCCAAAACAAGATTGGCTCGTAAAATGGTGGAATTATTAGATGAATACATTCCATTTGTGGCTGGGTCAGAAATTAATGATGATCCATTCAATCCAATTTCTCGCTTTGCAAAAGATATAATTGCCGAAAAAGGAGATTCGACTCCCATCGAATGGTTACATAGAGATAATCGTTTCTTCGAAAAGCTAGCTACGCCAGATGTAACCGTTGCCGATTTAATAGGGGATGTGGATCCAATAAAAGCTGCCAATTTAAAGCTTTCTTATGCCGATGACCGTGTGATTCATTTCGGAATGATTCCGCGTGCCAATCGTTGTATTTTTGTAATTAATGAATTACCCGATTTGCAAGCTAGGATTCAAGTAGCTTTGTTTAATATTTTACAAGAAGGAGATATTCAGATAAGAGGATTTAAGTTAAGAATGCCTCTAGATATGCAATTTGTATTTACTGCAAATCCTGAGGATTACACGAATCGAGGAAGTATAGTTACGCCATTAAAAGATAGAATTGGCTCACAAATCCTGACACATTATCCTGAAACTGTTGCTATCGCCAGAACGATTACAGAACAGGAAGCTAAATTAGATGCAAGCCAGAATGAATCGGTTTATATTCTTAGTTTGGCCAAGGACTTATTGGAGCAAATAAGTTTTGAAGCTCGCGAAAGTGAGTTTGTAGATAATAAAAGCGGTGTAAGTGCCAGAATGAGTATTACAGCATATGAAAACTTATTAAGTACTGCGGAGCGTCGTGCTTTGCGTGCAGGAATTGATAAAACAGTTTTGCGTTTATCTGACTTTATGGGGATTATTCCAGCTATTACAGGAAAAGTCGAATTGGTTTATGAAGGAGAGCAGGAGGGAGCGGCAATTGTTGCACAACGCTTAATAGGTGATGCTATTCGAACGTTTTTCCCTATATATTTCCCTAAGATTGAAAAACTTGAAAAACCAAATGAGAAAACACCATATACCGATACAATCGAATGGTTTTTTACAGAAAGTGGTTTTGAATTGTTAGATGATTGTTCGGATGCCGAATACAAGAAAATTCTTGATGGGATTCCTCCACTTGATATTTTACTTAAAAAATATCAGTCTGAATTGCCAGTTGAAGATCGTTATTTTATGAAAGAGTTCATTTTATGGGGATTGGTAGAATATAAAAAATTAAGTAAAGACCGTTTTTCCGAAGGATATGAATTCAAGGATATGTATGGTAGTTATATCAGTAAACTGTAAAGATTTAAAAAAAGGGAGAGATAATTGTCGCTCCCTTTTTTTATGCTGTTTTATATTTAAAAGATTTAGCTTTTGATATTTATCTTCAATTATAGTGCTGCATATTTTAATTAGTCTACCTTGTCCCGTTGGTTGCATTTGTATTCCAGCAAATACACAAATGGAGAATAGCTTTGAGGCTTTGATTGCTACTTATATTGAAAATAAAGTAGGAATATCTGAGCAGTTTTTGACCACGGAATTAGCAAATAATTTAAAACAAAATCTTATTGATTTAAATGCTAAAAGTTTACTGCAGGATGCGGGAATAGGAAATTCGGAGAAAGTAACTTATGATGGAGCTATTCGTAGTGATTCGATTTACTGGCTTGATAAAAAGCATAATAATGCATTCGAAAATGAATTTTTTGTTCAGATTGAAGCTTTTATAGCTTATTTAAACATTAGTTGCTATGCTGGTATAACTGGTTATGAGTTTCATTATTCTTTATATGAAACGGGAGATTTTTATTTGAAACACTTAGATCAATTTAAGAATAATCCGAGTAGGAAATACTCAATGATTAGTTATTTAAATGCTGATTGGAAAGAAAGTGATGGAGGTGAACTACTTATTCATCAGTTAAATAACAATCAGAAAATTAGCCCTACTCAAGGTAAAACTGTCTTTTTTAAAAGTGATGAATTAGTTCATGAAGTATTAGTTACCCAAAACATAAGAATGAGTATTACGGGCTGGTTAAAGAGTGATTAATTGCTTGTTTACCAGTATGTTTTGAATTTTTATAAAAATAACTCTACTAATTCTATAGAATATTAGAAATATATTTATAGATTTGTAAAAGAAATGAGAAATGAAAGCCAAAATACAATTCCTTATGATTGTAACACGATAATGTGTTATATGTA
>NZ_NCWQ01000145.1:0-6178 GCF_002156885.1 Flavobacterium sp. AJR
GCATTAAGTATCATAAAGAATTAAGCTTAATTTTTCTTAATGACTTAATGGTAAAAAATCTTTCTATCTATGGTTAAATAAATGTTTATTCTCAGTTTCTTAGTGCTTCAGTCCCCATCCCGAAACGTCGGGACGGGATAGTCCCTCAGAGCCTTAAAAAAATTATTCAATAACCAATTGACCTAGAGCTTCTTTGCTAAAGCCTTTTAGTTCTTCGGTTTTTCCTGCTTTAATTTTAGCAACCCAATTTGGGTCAGAAAGTAGTGGTCTTCCAACTGCTACTAAGTCAAAATCTCCTCTGTCCATACGTCTTGTTAATTCATCCAAAGATGTTGGTTGAGAACTTTCGCCAGCAAATGCACCAAAGAAATCACTAGAAAGACCTACAGAACCTACAGTAATTGTTGGGATTCCTGTTATTTTTTTTGCCCATCCAGCAAAGTTTAGGTCGCTACCTTCAAATTCTGGTTCCCAAAAACGACGTTGTGAACAGTGTAAAATATCTACACCAGCATCAACTAGAGGAGCAAGCCAAGCTTCCATTTCTAGTGCGTTTTTAGCCAATTTATAAGTGTAATCAGCAGGTTTAAATTGTGAAAGTCTGATGATAATTGCAAAATCTTCACCTACTTGTTTTCTAACTTCTTTAATTACTTCTACAGCAAAACGAGTACGTTCTGCAAGAGTTTTTCCACCGTAAGCATCGGTTCTGTGGTTTGTTGCATCCCAGAAAAATTGATCGATAAGGTAATCATGAGCACCGTGAATTTCGACACAGTCAAAACCTAATCTTTTTGCATCTGCAGCAGCCTGACCATAAGCAAGAATTGTATCTTCGATATCTTTTGTAGTCATGGTGTTACCATTGCTAAAACCCGGACGGTTTAATCCAGATGGCCCTTCAAAAGGAACTGGTGGAACCCAACCTGAATGGTGGTTATCCATAATACCCATGTGCCAAATTTGTGGTCCCATTTTTCCGCCAACTGTATGAACACCATCAATTACTTTTTTCCATCCTGCAAGTGCTTCATCACCATGAAAGTGAGGAACATTTGCATCATTAGATGATGAAGGTCTGTTTATAACAGTTCCTTCAGATAAAATTAAACCTACTTCACCTTCGGCTCTTTTTTGGTAATAGTTTGCTACATCATCTGTAGGGATTCCGTTAGGAGAAAATGAACGCGTCATAGGCGCCATTACTATTCTATTTTTAAGATCTAACGTCTTTAATTTAAAAGGCGTAAATAGACTATTTGTACTCATATCAATGTTTTTTTATAAATTAAATTCAATTATTTTACTTAGTTCTACAAATGTTTTTTCATTACGTTTGTAGTATGTCCATTGTCCAACACGTGTAGATTCTATAAATCCTGCACGCTGAAGAATAGATAAATATTCGGAAACAGTCGATTGCGTAAGTCCAGCTTTGGCTTGTATTTGTCCCACACATACGCCATGCTCAAACCCATAAGGTTCTTGACCAGGAAAGTTTAGTTCGGGGTCTTTTAGCCATTCCAACATTTGTAGTCTGGACTTATTAGATAATGCTTTAAAAATTTCGATATGTTCCATGACGCAAATGTATCGACTTTTTCCGATATGCCAATATCAGATAAAATATTTAGCAAATATTTAAGAGAGGAAAGGGTAAGAAGAACTGATTGTAAGTCAGTGTGATAATGAGGTATTTTGGGCTTTTTGGGAGTTTTATAGAGGCTTTAAAACGTCAACTTGGTAATGAATTTTCTTAATAAAATTTATATTTTTCTTAATTGAACAGGAGATAATCTTGTTTTTTTCTGTGAAGAAATATTAATGAAATCCTTGGTTTTCGGCATAAGTCATTATTTAAGCCTGAGATTGTTGCCAAAAAAAATAACCATATAAGGGATATAAGTTCAGTTAAGTCTAACGTTGATGGTCATGCTTATATTAACTTATATCGCTTATATGTTTAAAATAATTTCTGAAGTTCTAATTCTTCAATGATTTGTTTTTTCATTGTAGTGTTGATATAATCTTTTGCTTCGGCATAAGAAATTTTATACTTACGCTCAATTTCCTGTAGATGCGATGGGAAAGAAGCTAATAGTTTATCGTAGTATATATCCAATTCGTTCTCGTCTGGCATTTCAAATTTCAGTCGTATCTGAAACCTTCTCAATAAAGCGGTATCTATGATATTATAATGGTTTGTTGCGCAAATAAGCAAGCTATCATCTGGGAAATAATCAATCAACTGAATAATTGTGTTTACCAAACGACGCATTTCGCCCACATCCTTATCATCGCTTTCACGACTTTTTCCTATTTGGTCAAATTCATCTAGGAATAAAACTGCCTTTTCACGAATGGCTTTATCAAATATTGCTTTAATGTTTTTGGAAGTTTCTCCAATTCGCGCATTAATTAATGTGCTCAGATTTATGATGACAATATTTTTGTTTAAAGCCGTTGCAATTGCTTTGGCAGTAGTTGTTTTTCCGCAACCAGTATGCCCGTGCAGGAATATTTTATTATCTACTTTAAGATTATATTTTTTTAATTCATCAAGATAGCGATGTTCTTTTATTATTTGTTCTAAAGCGGCTTTGTTTTCTTCGCTAAAAAGTAAATCATTCAAGGCAATTTTCTCGGTATCATTTACGGTAAGTTCGTATAGATTCATCTCAATTATTTATTTGATGCAAAATTAAGTCTTATTCTGCAATATTCTCATTCCAGATTTCTTTTCCTAAAAATCGATTTCCGAAGATAGATGTTCCAACTCTAACTATATTAGAACCTTCGGCTATAGCCAATTCTAAATCTTGGGACATTCCCATAGAAAGTTTTAATTCGGTTATGCCTTCTATTCCTTCTGCATAAATCTCATCTCTTATTTGTCTGAGTAAACTAAGCGATGGCTGCATTTTCTCTTTTTCTACATCTAATAAACCAATAGTCATTAAACCTTTAATATTCAGGGTGTCATATTTTTTTATTTCTCTGATAAAAGAAACAACGTCTTTTGGCGGAAGCCCAAATTTACTTTCTTCGTATGAGGTGTTTACTTGTATAAAAACATCTAGATTTCTTCCTTGGTTTTGTAATTGCTTGTGAAGTTCTTCAGCCAAGCTAAGTCTGTCCAAAGACTGAATACAAGTTACATATTTTAGAACATCTTTTATTTTATTGGTTTGTAAGTGACCAATAAAATGACGTTTGATATCTAATCCTTGTAATCCTGAATCTTTATCTCGTAGTTCTTGCATTTTGTTCTCGCCAATAAGAGTTTCACCAGCTTCAATAGCTATGCGTATTTTATCGGCAGGAACGGTTTTGGTTGCTAATAATAACTGAACATCTGATACATTTCTACCAGATAGTTTACAAGCATTTTCGATGCGCTCATGAACCTGTTTTAAATTGGAAATTATCATATCTTTCATAATGCAAAGGTAAGTAGTTGTGGATGATGGTGATAATCCAGTTTTAAGTTTTGCTTATGGTCCAGTTTTTTTAAGGCTTTGAGCGACTATTTTTTTTACCATTAAGATATTAAGAAAAATTAAGCTTAGTCCTTAATGAAACTTAATGTCTTAATGGTTAAACTTTTTTGACACTGATTGTAAATCCTTGTGTTCTTTGCTGTTAATTGCACATCTATAGTAAAAGCCTTGTATTAATTTTACTTTTCAACTGAAAAAAAATATTAATAAAAGAACGCTCATTCATTTAATGTTTTATATTTGCTAAAAATTTCCAAATTATGAGAGTAAGAGATATAGATAAAGAGAAGTTAGTTGTTACAAATGCGATTGAGTTAATTGTTCAGGATGGCTTTCAGGGCTTCAGTATGAATAAGCTAGCGAAGGCTTGTAATATTTCTGTGGCGACTCTCTATATTTATTACAAAGATAAAGATGATTTGATTAAAAAAATCGGGGCTGAAATTGCTATAGAATTCTTTTCATCCACGATAGAGAATTTTTCGCCAGATATGCCATTTGAAGAAGGTTTATGGATACAATGGCAAAACCGAGCTGCATTTACATTTAAGTATCCAAAGAAGGTTGCATTCTTTGAAGTAATTAAACAATCCCCACATGCTGAGGATATATTAAATTCTACAACCAAATTCTCTGATTTTAGGATAATCATGAAACAATTTATTGAAAATTCATTGCATAATAAGGAACTAGTGCCAATGCAATTTGAAGTTTTTTGGAGTATTGCTTACGGTCCTTTATATACTTTGTTGAATTTTCATAATGAAGGAAAAAGCATGGGAGGGAAGCCATTTAAGCTTACTCAAGACATGATGAAAGAAGCCTTTGGGGCTGCTATAAGAGCATTAAAACCATAAAATAATACTATGGAAACAGATTTAGATAAAATCTATATTTTTAAAACTAACATAGAACAACTATGTACCGATTGTAAGGTGACTAAAACACTAAACAATCACGCAGATATTTTGCAATGGAGTGTTGATACCGATGATGTTGATTATGTGCTGCGCATTGTTTCGGAAACACTTACAGTTAAAACAATAATTAATATTATTAATGATCTTGGACATGAATGCCAGGAATTAAATTAATCAAAAAAATACAAATATTATAATGGAAAAAACAAAATTAGAAATCCCACCCTTTTCTTCTTATCAAAAATATATTATCGCCTTATTGGCACTTTTACAATTTACGGTTATACTAGATTTTATGGTTCTTTCTCCACTTGGGGATATACTAATGAAAAATCTAGATATGACTACTGCAAATTTTGGATTTACAGTTTCGGCTTATGCATTTAGTGCGGGTACTTCAGGATTGCTTGCAGCTGGTTTTGCCGATAAGTTTGACCGAAAAAAACTGCTTGTTTTCTTTTACACAGGATTTATTATTGGTACAGTTTGTTGTGCTTTGGCAACTAACTATGCGTTGTTACTTTCTGCCAGAATTGTAACAGGTCTTTTTGGAGGTGTAATTGGATCCGTTTCTTTGGCAATTGTAACTGATTTATTTGTAATTCATCAGCGTGGTCGTGTGATGGGATTTATCCAAATGGCTTTTGCTTCAAGCCAAATTTTAGGGATTCCGGTAGGGCTTTATTTTGCAAATCATTGGGGTTGGCATTCCGCTTTTTTGATGATTGCAGGACTAGGAATTCTTATACTTGTTACAATTGTAATCAAGATGAAACCAGTTACCGAACACCTTAAATTACAGTCGGATAAAAGCCCATTTTTACATTTATGGCATACTTTAAGTAATAAGAACTATCAGGTTGGTTTTGCGGCAATTGCATTCTTATCTATAGGCGGATTTATGTTGCAGCCTTTTGGAAGTTCTTTCTTAGTAAACAACATTCATATTAGCCAATTAGAGTTACCAATGGTCTTTTTCTTTACAGGTCTTTCGGTACTTTTTATCATGCCTCTTGTGGGGAAATTAAGCGACAGAGTTAGTAAGTTTTGGTTGTTTACCGCAGGGTCAATACTATCGATTATTATGATATTAATTTATACCAATCTGGGACCAATTCCTTTATGGGAAGTAGTAGTAATCAATATGATTTTATTTATGGGTATCATGAGTCGTATGATTCCATCGACAACACTTAATACTGGAATTCCAGATATGAAAGATCGTGGAGCGTATATGTCTATTACTTCATCAATGCAACAAATTGCAGGAGGTATTGCAGCTGTTTGTGCTGGATTTATTGTACACCAAGAGAGTAAGACATCACCGCTAGAGAATTATGATATTCTGGGATATGTAATTTCGGCAGTAACACTTTGTTCGATATTCTTTATTTGGAGAGTAAACCAATTGGTTAAGTCAAAAGGTAAAGCTGTAGATGCAGGAGTGAAGGTTGTAATTGAAACAGAAAGTGTTTAAGTCTGTGAGATAAGATTTAACCATTAAGGGATTAAGATTTAACCGCTAAGTACGCAAGGGTTTACGCAAAGGTCACAAAGTTTAGATGGTTTGACTAAAAAAGTTTTACCATTAAGACATTAAGTTTCATTAAGGATAAAGCTTAATTTTTCTTTATTTCTTAATGGTAAAAAAATCTTTCTAATCCTTTTAATCAGTGGCAAAAAAAGACAAAGCTTAATTTTTCTTAATTTCTTAATGGTAAAGAAATTTTTTTAATCCTTTTAATCTGTGGCAGAAAA
>NZ_NCWQ01000146.1:0-6502 GCF_002156885.1 Flavobacterium sp. AJR
ATGCAAAAATTCACTTTATCCTTGTAAGCAACTTATTTTAAAGACTTTTAGACTTTTTTTTATTTTAATAAATTGGAAATATTGTTTTATTGGGGATATTAAAAAGTTCTTTTTATTACTTTAAAAATTTGCTTAACATCATTCAACTCAATAATAAAATCTTGATATTCTGGACTTTGATTCCTAGAATGACACGTTATTGTACCATTTTCTAAATCCTGAGCAATAATATCTTTACACACTATTGTATCCTTATGCACGATTATCCAGCCATATTGAGAACCTCTAAATCCGTCTTTCCAATGCTGACGATTTAATTCTCTGCAAAGTGTAATAGAACCTTCCGGATTATCATACAATCCTCCGTTATCCATACTATCCCCTTTTATTTCAAAAGCTACATAATTACCTCTTGCAAATTGATCTACGTAAAAATTTACATCATTAAATCCGTCTACAAAATCACCTTCGCAACATTCGCTTATATAAGTAGCATAAGCCTTTACAGGTACAAGCGGCACAGTCATAATAAATTTTCCGTTCTCTAATTCTTTAAATTTATTACCATTTTTATTTTCCAAATATTCCTCTTCTTCAACTACTACTTCCTGTTCACTTTCAGGTAAGAAGTAATTTCCTGGAACATTAAAATAATCCGCAAGTATTTTACGGTTTTTAATATTTGGCTTAGAATCTTTATTTATGATTCTACTTAAAGTCGATTGCGAAATACCCGTATTCTCAGAGAGTTCATAAGGCGTTATACCTTTATTTCTGATAAGGGTTTTTAATCTAGACCCAACTGTATCCATTTTACGTTTTATTTATAACCATTACAAATAAAAGTAAATCACATTAATTTTATTCAAATTACTTGCATTATACTTTCATTTTACTTTATATTTGCACTATACAAAAATAACTAATCAAAAGTAGGCAATTAAAATGGAACTAACAAAAACCGCAAAAGAAAAACTAGGAACTGATGAAGTCAAGATGCAAATAGCATTAGCGTTAGGCAAGTCATATTTAACCATGAGAAGATGGATAAACACAAACCACGACAACCTGACCAAAACCAAATCTATCGAAGCGATTACAAAATTTACAGGACTTAAAGAGAATGAAATTTTCGAATAATAAAAACCCACACAAAAACACAAACGCCTATTAAACAATATACTAACCCTTAAAATTAGGCAAATAAAAAAACCGCTCACGGGAATGAACAGTTTTTAATCCAGATTTTAATAACGCCCGGACTAGGGGCATTAATACTAAATAGAATGGCAAAGTTAGAGGAAATTTCAGAGAAAATACAACGTATCAAAAAAAACATTTCGGCTTATGAAAAATTAAGAAATACTTGCTTAAAGCTTTCAGTTTACTACTACCGAGAAGGAAATACCGTAATGAATGACTGCATGAAACTACGATTGTCCAAAATAAAATCAAGGTTATACAATTTGCACAGTGAGTTGATTCCGATTGAAAAAGAAAGACTACAACTTCTTAATCAGCAACCTAAAATTATAATTCGAGAAACTATCACTTTAAAAATCAAAAATTACGAATCATGGATGCATTAACAGCCAAAGAAAAAAACGTCCTGGCTACTGCATTAAGAATACTTTTTGATAAAAAAGAAAGTAATTACGAAACCTGCTCCACAATCTCAGATTTAGCAATTAAGCTACAAACAAAGAATGCAGAAGAGATAAAGAACGACTTACTATTTGTGACCCAAAACCCTTTTTGATCATGAATATAGATGCTCAGATACGTACAGTTTTCGACACCAGTAAAAAAATGGCCGAAAACAAACCCGATTATCTATTTATATCATTTTCAAAAAAAGACGAAGAAATAAACGGTACTATTTTCAAGGTTTATAACAATGACAAAGTACCACTTTACAGTCTTGCGGTTTCAAATAAAAAAGCACTTATCGATTTCTTAAAAGAATTTTTATCATCCGAAAAGATTCCGTTTAGGTTTGAAACTACGACCGATACTACAATTCTGGATATAGAAATAGAAATCAGGCGATTATTCTTTCTAGACTGGTTAATAAAAACAAAGAATATATACCGGAATCATCCCTCACACCTACAAATAGCATTAAACAAGATTAAATAATTATGAAACAATTAGAGCAAGAAAAACCAAACAGAACTTTCCTTTTTTACATTATAAGCATATTAATTGCTTTTTGGATTGGGCTAGGAATAGGCGTGCTAATCGTCTTTTTAATTTAAGAAACAATAACAATGGCAATCGAAAAAAACCAAACATATAAAACGGCAACAGGATCATTATTAAAAGTCAAAACCGTCAGAAGGTCAGGCATGCATACTTTAGAATTGGTCGACGAAAAGGGAAATCCCTTTCCGGAAAGAAGAAACACTGCTGGTCACGTAATCAAGAAATCCGAAAGAATATGCTCTGAAGAAACAATTAAAAGCTATAAAAGGATATTAATCACAACCTCTTTTACATAAATACCAAAATTTTATTTAACACATAGTCCCGAAGCTTCGGGATAGATTTAAAACCATAATCGAAGATGGTTTTAGAAAATCACAATTTTTCCACATAGAGCTATGCGAAAGAAATGTATTTCTTTTTGTATTCTTTTTTTACACATAAAACCTATGTTCCTATGCGTTAAAATTAATTACACCCAATGGATTGAAATCAAGAATAAGTAAAATAACTAACCCATAATAACTAAAAATCACTATGTCAAATTTACATCCTACAATTGCAACCGATAAAGAAGTACGAAACAACACAATCGACTTTACGCGACCGCTAAACGAATATCCTACCGCTCAATTTATAGCCGAATTTATTCAATCGGAAGCAAAACCAAAACATATTTATACCGAAATATTAAATGTTAATGGATTAGTCATTCAGGACGGAAAAGAAAAATACTTAAGCAGCGATGCTTTAAGTTCATCTATGCTAAAAGCTGCTTTAAGAACACCTTTGCATTTTAAGTTTGCAAAAAGCGAGGATAAAGAGGAACTGAAAAAACTAAAAGAAAATGCCGATCATTTTAATTTAAGCACATTTTTACATCAGGCAATTTTAGAACCTACAAAATTCAGCCGAGTTATAATCGAGCCTAATATTCCGCTAAATACAAACGAAGGCGTTACAAAAGCAGTCGAGTTTTGGGAACAATTAATAACCGAAAGAGGATATGGCGTAATCGAGAGACAAGAAACACCTTTTGATATTGTTCTGGAACATTGCCACAAAACTGTTGTAGAAACATTGGGTTTGAGTTTAGACAAAATCGATGGAAAACGTGCTTACATCAGAACTTTAAAAAACTGCTCAGATGTAGAGCCTGTTTCTGAAGAAAATATGGTTAAAATCAAAATTCTAAAAAAACATTATGATCAATACGGCAACGGAATTTTAAGAAGGCTTATACTCCATTCCAAAAGAGAAACATCTGTTTATTATACCGACACCAATACAGGTTTAAAACTAAAAGTAAGACCCGATGCCATACAATTTAAAGAAAACATTGGTGTAGATGCTATTATATCGGTAAAAAGCTCATCAATCGAAGATCTGCAAGCATTTTATCATCAAGCTGCAAGATTGCATTATGATTTATCCGAAGGAATGTGTCAGGAAGTAGTTTCTGAGGTTACTGGTCGTGATTTTAATACCACCATTATGGTAATGCTACAAACAGTTGCACCATTTGCAATTGCAATTTTGGTTTGGTCCGCCGAAGATATCGAAACAGGAAAATACAAATATCATCTTGCCTTAAATAATGCCAAAGAAATAATCGAGAAACAATTGGTAAAAGGATACGAAGTTTTATCACAAGAAAACAACTTTGGATTAATCCAAATGTCATTACCAATCTGGAACCAACAACAATTTTTATCTAGAAACATATAACTGTGAAACAAATATTTATAGATGTCGAAACAACGGGATTAAACCATTGGCAACACGCCGTACATCAAATCTCTGGAACGATATACATTGAAAATGTACTTACCGACACATTCGATTATAAAGTAAAACCGCATGAAACAAGCAAAGTCGAACAAGCTGCTTTGGATCTGGGAGGTTTAAAACTAGAAACCGTTTATGCTTATCCACACAGAACAATCGTATATCCTGAGTTAATTGCCTTGTTAGAAAAGAATTGCAATAAACATGACCCAAAAGACAACTATTTCTTTTGCGCCTACAATGCTCATTTTGATAATGCGTTTCTCAAAGCATTTTTTAAACAATGCAACGACACGACTTTCGATTCTTGGTTCTGGTCTAATACCATCGATGTGATGGTATTAGCGGCAGAATACCTTAAAGATATTAGACACGAAATGCCCAATTTTAAGCTTAAAGCTGTTGCCAATAAATTAGGAATTATTGTCGACGAAAAAAAGCTACACGACAGTCTATACGATATCCAACTGACTAAAAAAGTCTATGATATAATAAGTAAAACAAAGTAAATAACAATCAAATGACCTTAGCAACTCAACCCTATTTCCCTCTATATATCGATAACTGGATGAACAATTCTCAACTAAAAGTATGTTCTCCAGCCGCACATGGAATCTTAATTTCCATACTATGTCTTTTACATAAAGAAAATAATTGCGGTACGCTTATGCTAAAGCAAAAGTTTAAACTAAGCAAAGATCAAACTACCAATTTTGCTTTACAAATTGCCAAATTAACAGCTTTTGATTTGCATGAAATAGAAAATCCTCTGATAGAGTTGGTTGCCGAGGGCATTTTGATTATTCAAGACGATTACCTGATTTATGAACCTATGTTTCGAGAGGAACATATTCATAAAAAAGAAGTACAGAAAGAACTTATGATTGCGCCCAAAAAAGAAATCACAATCAAAGAACCTGAGAAAATTGATTTCGAAAAAATAGTATCGATTTTTAATTCTGTTTGCAACAAACTCCCAGCCGTTCAAAAATTAACAATTCAGAGAAAATCTGCCATCAAAAACAGAATTACAGAATCAGGATTGACAGGATTAGGCGATGCTTTTCAGAAAGTAGCACAAAGTCGATTTTTAAACGGAGAAAACGAACGTGGCTGGACTGCAGATTTTGACTGGATATTAAAACCCGCAAACTTTATTAAAATTATCGAAGGCAAGTATAAAAATACCGAAAATGGAAATAACAAATCAAGCGAACAAATCTTTACAGCTGCAATGGACAGCGAAATTGGAAGAGACTTTAAATTTAAGTAAATCTATTATTTCTGGCAATGCTCAAATGGCACTTGTCGAGATGAATCTCTCGATTGAGCAAACATTTTCTAAGCCTAACATAAGAACGGTTTTTAAAAACGAGAACGGAACAATCGGTTTTAGCGTTGTAAATGTTCTCGTAAACCGATTTATAAACTCCTTTGGTTTTAGCACCAAACTTTCCAATGATCAAATCGAGATTTTAACCGTAGATACGCTAGAAAATTTTAAATACGAAAGTCTGGAAGATATTATTGTATTCTTTAAAATGGCACGTACCGGAAAATTTGGAAGCACCAAAAAAGGAGTCGATTCTAATTTAATCTACGGAGAATGGTATCCCGCCTATTTAGAACAAAAAGCTGACATAAGGGAACAACAATACCTAAGAGAAAAAAACACATTAAATAGCAAAGAAATAACACTTGAAGATGTCAAAAAAACATATTCAAAACATCAGGAAAAGAATTTCGAGAAAAGAGTTACCGCTTTTGTAGAAAAAATAACCAAAAACATCGACCGCCAAATACTCGAAGATTTAATCACAGATTGGGAAAAAGACCCCGCCAGAAAACCATATCTGAATATCCTGAAGAAGAAAAGAATCACAATTAAATAACCCCAAAAAACAAAAACAAAAATTTAGAGATATAATAAAATTAAGGAGCTATTTCCTGCTGTCCTTCCAATCTTTCTCTTGCTAAAGGAGCAAGAGAAAGGATTTCCCTCCCATCAGGGCTAGTGATTATGGTTTTTATGATGAGGTTTTGTTTTTACATTGATTTAATCTAACCCAAATAATTGTTTTCTCTAATACTAACCTTGATTATAAAACTCATTTAATATTAAATTCAAGTGTCGTATTAGGATATTTCTTTGAGTTGATTATTTCAATATACATTTTTTTGGGTCTTTTGGGTAATGGTCCAATTATTACTTCATCAATATTTTTATCCCTAAAAATATCTAAAGTTCTATGTCCTTCAAATTTTTCAGTTTCTATGATTGTATCCCCATCTATTGAAACGAAACCCCAACGATTTTTATATTTACCATAAAGAAAAAAATTATTATTACTTAACAAATCTTTTACTGAAAAAGCTTCCGACTCTGTTAGTTTTCCCAAAAGAATATTTTCAATATTCATCTTTACAAAATATGCGTCTTCTTTTTTATACTCTACACCGTCTCTCCAATTTTTGGGATAATATGCACAGCAATATTCTAATTTTTCTT
>NZ_NCWQ01000147.1:0-5800 GCF_002156885.1 Flavobacterium sp. AJR
AAAACGGCTGTCAATTCAATATGTCTAGGAACGTGTTCTTCTTTTTAATGTGTCTCACTCTGTGTGACTCTCGCTTTGTTCGTTTCGTTTGTTTCTCATTGCGGGTGCAAAAGTACTCCCTTTATTTAGATTCGCAAGCCTTTTTACAGACTTTTTTGAATGTTTTTTAAAACTTTTTACTAACAACCTGATAATATAACATTTGCATTTTGTCTAGTTTTTACTTTTTTAAGTATTTTCTTATAGTATCTGTATTTTTCGCAATTTCACTATTAAAAAGACTGAGTTTTTACGAATTTCGTCACTTTAATTATTGTTTCATACCTACTATATATACGTCTAGGCGATTCAGAATTTTTAAAATCTAATCCGTTCAATAAAAATAAAGCATAAAAAAACTCCATTTGTAACAATGGAGCTTCTTGACAGTCTTTACTAACCAATTTTTTCAGGATTTGAAGCAACTGGCTAAATATACTTATTGATATTATCTCATCGTCTGCGAATTAAAGACCTATTTACGATAACTTACACATTTTCTAAGATTGTAAAACTATAAGCTAGTTTATATCAATTTTTTTAATTTTTAACTTTGATTGATTCAACATATAATATACTTTTTTTATCCCACCAGTAGGTTTTAAATTTGCATCATTTTCTTTATAAATTGGAAACTCCATTACCAACATTTGTTTATCAAAGAAATAGGTGTCATGTCCCATATATCCATCTAGTCTTCCTCCTTTTAAATATTCCTTTTCATCTAATTTTTCTTTTTCATATTCCATTAGTCTATCATCTTTGTCCGAGCCATATACATAAAAATCACCTCCACTTCCAGATCCAACAGATCGAGTAAACAAATATATCTCATCAAAACCATCGTTGTCTAAATCTTTTAGTTCTATTTTTTCAATTGGATCGATATCACTTAATTCAATGAGTTTATTTTCTTTGAATCCTTTTGTGGTAATGGTTATAGATGAAATACTTTGTCCAACTGGATGAGTTTCGGTAATAATGATAATTTTTCCTGTCTTAGTTTTAAATTCCTTGGAATCTGTATTCTTACTAATGTCTTTTGCTTCATCAATAGGTATAGACTTTCCCTCAGGATCTTTCACATAAATGTCGTCATTTGTAAAATTGAATTTATAAATTCCAGCCAGTAAAATTATTACTACAATGGCTCCAACGATCAAAATTGTTTTTTTCATTTGTTTTATTTTTTTTATGTTCTTAGATTTAAAAGATAAGTAGCCTTCGAATATCTAATCCGCTCTGTCTCTACTTATACTATCTTTAATATATTAGTTAGTCGAAATATTTGTAAATATCTTCTCCTTCCTTCAGAAAAAGCCGCTTCCGCAAGCGATTTTTCCTATTCTGTATTGCCTTAGCGGTAACAAAAGTGTAATCTGCAATTTCTTTAGTTGAAAATTTAAGTTTAAGATAAAAACAAATTTTTTGTTCGGTAATCGTTAAATCGGGTTGTATGGCAATCAATTTTAAATAAAAATCAGGATACAACTCTTTAAATACAACTACAAACAATGGATCATTCTTTTTAGCCATTTCTATTACCTCATCATAAGATGTTGTTACTTTCTGTTTTAGGGATACAATTTGAGTCGCTTTTTGTTCTATTTCTTTCTTTTTTTGTTGAGTATCTAATTTTAGTTTATTTTTATAACAAAACTGCCAATAGGAAAATACCAACAAGCTAATTATAAGTAAGCCTGCAATTATTAATAAAATCATACTTCTGTTTACTAATACTTCCTTTTCAGCTTCTGCTTTTGAAACAACATAATTAGTTGCCGCAATCATACTTTTTTGTTCTGCTATTTGAGTACTGTCTTTATAAATTAATTCTAGTTTTTGATAATCAAATACTGCCTGGTTTAAACCTTTTTCTTCTGCTATTTTTTTATATAATCCATAATTGTATTCTAGAATGTAATAAGTTTTTTCGCGTTTGGCCACGACAGTAGATTTGTCTAAATATGTAATTGCCCTAGCATAATCTTTCTTTTTATAATAAATTTCACCTAGATTACTTAGTACTATTTCTGTGCAGCTTATGTTCTTTTTTTTATAATCTAATAATGCCACTTTAAAATAGTATTCGGCTGAATCAAGTCTGCCCGCTGACATATATGTATCTCCGATATTCACCAACGCAAAATTGGGAACTCGTGGATTCTTACTAAAATAATAAGCTGCTTTTTTATGTAACTTTATAAATTCATCAACAGTTGGTTTATTCTTGAGACCAGCTGAGAAACAAGCTTTAAAACTATACACTCTACCTAAAAAACAGTATTTTGATTTTCCTTTTAAACAATTAACTCTTGTTAAGCAATTGTCTAATTGAGAGAGTGCTAATTTATTAAGGTGCATTCTCCCATGTTGAACTGCAATAACAAAATCTGCATAAAGCAAAAGAGAATCATTTCTTATTTCTTGGGCTATCTCTTTGGATTGTTCTAGATAATTTAATGCCTTGTCAAAGTCACGAAGTTTCCCTTTACAATTTCCCATGTTTAATAAAGCGAAACACGAACCTACACGATAGTCTTGTTTTAGTGCAATATGATATATATTTTTTGAAATTTCATAACCTTCATTTGGTGATTTTTTTAAATACTGATTTACCGAATTTAAAGTGCTATCTATTTCCTTTATAGTCAAATTTTTCCTTTGACCATAACTATTCCATAACCCAAAAACAATATAAAAAACAGTAAAATATAACCGTATATATTTTACTAATAAAAACTTATTTTGGGACATATTGTTTATTCATTTATTCTTTTTTTTATTAGGCATTACCTCTACTTTTACTAGTTTTACTGATCGTTGAGTACTACCAATTTTATTAATGGCTTTAATTCTTACTTTATTCTCTCGATAAATCTTATTGGCAAATTATTAAGTAAACTTTATAAAAAACACTCGCTATAAACTAAAGCGTTATTGTGATTTTACATCTAGTTTTAATAAAATCAATAATAAGGCTAATGCTATAAAAAAAGCCTTTATTTATTGTAAAAATAGACGTGGGATACTGTTTTAGGTTAAGATTTTTGTATTTATGGTAAGTACTTTTTTTCGATTTAGTGGGATTTAAAACTTTTAAAAACTGGTGTTTTATCAGCATGCAAAAATAGCATCAATAAAATTATAAATGAGTAGAACTGTGAACGATTGCTCTGTAGACTTTGTACTACAGGAATATTCCTCACAATTAATTATTGTTTTAACCTTACTTTTCAATCAAATCGAACAAGAATTAATTAACTCACAATCTTTTATTGAGATTTGTTATCTAAAAAAGAACAGCCCTAAGGCTGTTTCTTTTCTTCATTCTATACTTAACAACTTTTTATTTATAATGGTTGTCTGTACGATATACTACATTATAGCAAATCAAAGCGATCTAGATTCATTACTTTAGTCCATGCTGCAACAAAGTCAGTAACAAATTGTTTCTGAGCATCTGCACTAGCATAAACTTCGGCTAGAGCTCTAAGTTCTGAATTGGAACCAAATACAAGATCTGCACGTGTACCTGTCCATTTCACTTTTCCAGTTGCATAGTCATATCCGTTATATTCTTCTTTATCCTCAGAAACTGCTTTCCAAACAGTACCAATATCTAGCAGATTTACAAAGAAATCATTAGTTAGTACTTCAGGACGTTCTGTAAAAACACCTTTTTTAGAACCATCAAAATTGGAATCTAATACACGCATTCCTCCTACAAGTACAGTTAATTCGGGTGCTGTAAGTGTTAATAATTGTGCTTTGTCTATTAATAAAGTCTCAGTTGCAACAGCGTATTTATTTTTTTTATAGTTTCGGAAACCATCCGCTATTGGTTCCAGGAATCCAAATGATTCTACATCCGTTTGTTCTTGTGTAGCATCCATACGACCTGGTGCAAAAGGAACATTAATGTTGCTTCCAGCATCTTTGGCCGCTTTTTCTACTCCTGCATTACCTGCTAATACAATAATATCGGCAAGCGAAACTTTTTTAGTATTAGATTGTGTCTGGTTAAATTCTCTTTGGATACCTTCCAACACATTTAATACTTTTTGCAACTTCGCAGGATTATTTACTTCCCAATCTTTTTGAGGAGTTAGTCGAATACGTGAACCATTAGCCCCACCTCTTTTATCTGAACCTCTAAATGTTGAAGCTGAAGCCCATGCAGTAGATACAAGTTCTGATATGCTTAATCCAGTAGCTAATACTTTTGCTTTAAGCAATGTAATATCACTTTCGTTTATCAAGTCATGGTCAACTCTTGGAATTGGATCTTGCCAAAGCAACTCTTCCTTAGGTACATCTGTTCCAAGATATAAAGCACGTGGTCCCATATCACGATGGGTTAATTTAAACCATGCTCTGGCAAATGCATCTGCAAATTGATCAGGATTTTCTAGAAAGCGACGTGATATTTTTTCATATTCAGGATCTAATCTTAAAGATAAGTCAGTAGTTAACATCGTTGGAAGATGTTTTTTTGAACTATCATAGGCATCTGGAATAAAAGCTTCAGCATTTTTTGCTACCCACTGATGTGCACCTGCTGGACTTTTAGAAAGTTCCCATTCAAAACCGAAAAGATTTTCAAAGAAATTATTACTCCATTGAGTCGGTGTCTTTGTCCAGGTTACTTCTAAACCACTTGAGATTGTATCTGCACCTTTTCCAGAACCAAAACTATTCTTCCATCCAAAACCTTGCGTTTCAAGTCTCTCAGATTCCGGATCTCCTCCTACATGTTCGGTTGGTGCTGCTCCGTGTGTTTTACCAAAAGTGTGACCTCCTGCAATAAGAGCAACTGTTTCTTCATCATTCATTGCCATACGTCCAAAAGTATCGCGAATATCTTTGGCCGCAGCTATTGGGTCTGGTTGTCCCTCTGGTCCTTCTGGATTAACATAAATCAAACCCATTTGGACTGCTGCAAGTGGTTTTTCCAGATTACGAGCACTATTACTATCTGCATATCTTTCATCACCAGCTAACCATGTCTTTTCAGACCCCCAATATATATCTTGTTCTGGTTCCCATACATCTGTACGACCACCTGCAAAGCCAAATGTTTTGAATCCCATAGATTCCAGTGCAACATTACCTGTAAGTATCATCAAATCTGCCCATGAAATTTTTCTTCCATACTTTTGTTTGATAGGCCAAAGTAATCTTCGGGCTTTATCAAGGTTTACGTTATCTGGCCAACTATTAAGCGGAGCGAAACGCTGCTGTCCGGCTCCTGCTCCACCACGACCATCACCTACTCTATACGTACCGGCGCTATGCCATGCCATACGAATAAACAAACCTCCATAGTGTCCAAAATCTGCTGGCCACCAATCTTGTGAATCAGTCATAAGAAAATGAAGGTCTTTTTTTAGGGCTTCTAAATCTAGACTTTTAAAAGCTTCGGCATAATCGAAGTCTTCACCCATCGGGTTTGATAAAGAAGAATGTTGGCGTAGTATATTAACTTTTAATTGATTTGGCCACCAGTCTTGATTTTTTGTGCCTCCATTCGCAATACTTTGCTCTTTGCTTGAGTTGTGGAATGGACACTTACTAATATCATTTGAATTATTTTCCATTTTTTTAATGAATTTATTATTGATAACTACATTTTATAAACATAAAGGATACCCATAAAACAGCGAATTAAAGTATTTATTTTAAGATATTATTAAAATACAAATCATCTCTACTTATTTTGTAAGACCCAGTAAACAAGTTCTTTGCAAATTTACAAAAC
>NZ_NCWQ01000148.1:0-7785 GCF_002156885.1 Flavobacterium sp. AJR
ATAACATAATTAATTTGTAAGTTTTATAACAAATAATAGCTTTATAGTAAAAAATCTTGAATTATTCTCAATAAAAAAAAGCTTCCAATTTGGAAGCCTTTGTATAGGTTTTATGCAAGTTCTTATTTTGTAATATTAAGTTCGGCAACATAAAAATTGATATCTAATTTTAAATCTGTTTTTCCAGATGCTACTTTTAGATTACTCCATTCGGCAACTGGTTTTAGCCAAGTTTCAACACCGTTTAGAGTAACTTTTATTGGCATATTAAATCCTGCCACTGCATTTGACCAACGATATGTTAAATGCTCTCCTTTAAAGTAATACTCTAATGTTGGAATCATCGTTGTTCTTAAATATTGATTAAATACTGGAGTTAAGTTTATTCCAGCTTCTTTACTCATATAATCTTCTATTTGTTGTGTTGTAACTGTTTGGTGATAAAATGTAGCATTTAATCCTCTTAAAATAGCTCTCCATTTTTCATCATTATTTACTAACTGACGTATTGTATGCAACATATTGGCTCCTTTCTGGTACATATCGCCAGAACCTTCATTGTTTACCTCATAATTACCAATGATTGGTTTGTCGTTACGGATAACTTTTCGGCAACCTCTTACATATTCTGCACCAGCATCTTTACCATAATAATATTCTACAAACAGACTTTCTGAATAGTTGGTAAAACTTTCGTGAACCCACATATCTGCAATGTCTTTATAGGTAATATTATTAGCAAACCATTCGTGTCCTGATTCGTGAATAATGATAAAATCAAATTTTAATCCCCAACCTGTTCCGCTTAAATCACGTCCCAGATAACCATTTTTATATTCATTACCATAAGTTACACTACTTTGGTGTTCCATTCCTAAATAAGGAGCTTCTACCAGTTTATAACTGTCTTCGTAAAAAGGATAAGGACCAAACCAGTGCTCAAAGGCTTTAAGCATTCTTGGTGCGTCTTTAAATTGTATTTTAGCTTTTTCTAAGTTTTCTCTTAAAACATAATAGTTACAATCCAGATCGCCTTTTTCTCCTTTATATTTTTCCGAGAAATTAACGTAATCTCCAACATTTATATTTACTCCGTAATTATTAATAGGGTTTGCAACGTACCAGTTATACGTTTTTGTACCGTCTTTTAATTTTTTCACACTTTGCAAACGACCATTAGAAACATCCATTAAATGTCCGGGAACGTTTACACTAATAAGCATATTTTCGACTTCATCATACATGTGATCTTTACAAGGCCACCAAACGCTAGCGCCTAATCCTTGGCATGATGAGGCGATAAAATCATTGCCTTTACTATCTTTTTTCCAAGTAATTCCTCCATCCCATGGTGGTCTTACTGCAACTTTTGGTTTACCTCCAAAAAATACTTTTATTTCTTTTACTTCGCCAACTTTTTGGCTTGCCGTTAATTGAACAAAAAAAGCATTCCCTTCTCTTTCAAATTTTAATTCTTTACCATCCTGGATAACTTTGTAGATATCCATTGGTTTTTGCAAATCGATTTGCATTTTGTTGTAATCCTGCAAAACGGTATATCGTATAGTATTTGATCCCGTAATCGTACTATCTTTTGGATTTACTTTTACATCTAAATGATAGTATTTTAAATCCCACCAAGCTCTCTCTTTGGTAATACTACCGCGTAAGGTATCTTGTCTTGTAAAGGCAGTTTCGGACTTATTGAGAAGCCCTTGTGCACTTGCGTAATTAAAAACAAATGCTGCGAAAAAGATAACGCTAAAACATTTTTTCATGAATTTCAGTTTTTGGATAATAGATAATTTTCTGGTATTAATTTTTATTTCAACAAATGTAACTAATCGAATTAAATTCGTGATAGTTTTCATTTTTAAAATTATTGAAATATTTAACTATTGTTATCTAAATTTTCTTGCTTATTTTAGCAAGATACAAAGCTATAATCCTCGTTATGAAGCTCTCCCATTTATTTTATTTTGTAGTATTTCATTTTTCATTTTTATCTTATTCTCAAAATATTCCTATTCATCGAATAACGAATGCTATTACTATCGATGGTGATTTATCCGATTGGAACACTCCTTTTATTGGCCCATTTGTTATACATGATTCTGGAGTAAAAGCGACTCAGGAAACGTATGTTTCTCTTTCTTGGGATAATGAAAACTTATATTTGGGGTATAAGAGTAAAGATTCCAAAATTATTGGCTCGGCTATAAATCATGATACTCAAATATTTAACACCGATGATTTGGTTGAGTTATTTCTGGATCCCGATGGAGATTCTGAAAACTATATCGAGATTGGTGTTAATGCTTTTTCAAGCAATTATGATATGATTATTCATTGTATTTCACCCTCTTGCGGTGGCTGGGACACCGATATTTCATTAGATATTACTGGGCTAAAAACCGCCAGTAAAATTAACAAAGACGGTTATGATACCGAAATCATGATTCCGTTTTCTAGCTTAACTGCTGTTAAAGATGCAGGTTTTACTATTCCTGTAGTTGGTACAAAATGGAAAGGAAATCTTTTTAGAATCGATTATGGTAATGAAACCGAATATCAGGCAATTTCCCCTTATGACGGCTCACAATTTGGATTTCATCAGCCTGATCAGTTTAAGGTTTTTGAATTTATGGAGTAAGGCTAAAGGCACTAAGGTTCTGAGGCGCAAAGGGACAAAAGTTTTCCGTAGAGGCGCACCGCAGTGCGTCTTAGAGACCTTTGTCAAAGTTTGAACTTTGACAAAGGTTGCTGTTCCCTAATAATCTACTTCTGACGTTTTTTTAATACTTCTACAACATCTTCTATCTGGAAACCTTTGGCTTGTAGTAATATTAGATAGTGAAAAAGTAAATCGGCACTTTCGCTCAGGAATAAATCATCATTATCGTCTTTGGCTTCGATAACCACTTCTATGGCTTCTTCCCCTACTTTTTGGGCAATTTTGTTAATGCCTAATTTAAATAAGGAAGCAACATAACTTTTCTCAGAATCGGCGTTTTCTCTTCTTGATTTAATTGTATCCTCAAGATCCGAAATAAATCCGTAATTAGTTTTATTTTCTTCTTGCCAGCAAGTGTCTGCACCTGTATGACAGGTTGGTCCTTCGGGTTGTACCTGTATTAAAAGTGTATCGTTATCGCAGTCGTTTTTGATACTTTTTAAGTGCAAAAAGTTACCGCTCTCCTCGCCTTTTGTCCACAATCGTTTTTTGGTACGGCTGTAGAATGTAACTTTTTGAGTTTCGATTGTTTTTTGATACGCTTCTTCGTTCATGTAACCAAGCATTAACACGTTTTTGGTTTCGCTATCCTGGATTATTGCCGGAATTAATCTGTCGCTATTTTTTAAGAAATCTATTTTCATTTTTTTATTTAAAGATTAAAAAATTTAAGAATTTAAAGATGATTTAATTTCATTAGCTTGAAATTCTTCAAATTTCTGTGTTATATTATATTTCAGTTCGATAAAAGGAATTTTAAGTCCATTCGCAGAAATACTTACTGGCGAACCGGATTCTTTAAAGTTCATTTTAAGCATTTTTCTTTTAATCGAATTAGTTTCTTTATTAATATAATCTTCTGGATTTTTAAGATAAATGGTAACAAATTTTTGAGTTATAACTGCTCGTTCGGCAACAGCCATAACATCTGACCATGGTATTCTTCCTATTGAAACTCCCGAAGAATTATCGACTATTCCCATATTATCAATAATAACTCCCGGTTTTTTGTCTAATATTTTTTTTGTGAAGAAATATATGCCGCCCAATCCCATTAAACTACCTAAAACAGAGGCTGTATTTTTTATAATTAAATTATTAAAAATCGGATTACTTACTTCGGGTTGATACAATAATATCCAAAGGCTTGCAACTAAAAATAGGATTGAAAAAAATAATAATTTTATCAATTTACCTTTACTCATTGCAATTTCTATTTTGTCTTTGTTCTGCATATATTGGTTTGTGTTATAAATATTTCACTTAAAGCCTTACTTCAATATTGTTATTTTTAAGTTCTTGTTTTAAAGCTTTTATTTCAATTTCTTTAAAATGAAAAACGCTTGCCGCCAATGCTGCGTCGGCTTTCCCGACTTTAAAAGTATCTACAAAATGCTGGATGTTTCCTGCTCCTCCTGATGCTATTATCGGGATATTTACCAATTCTGAAAGTTTAGCCAAAGCTTCGTTTGCAAATCCGTTTTTAGTTCCGTCATTATCCATTGAGGTAAACAAGATTTCGCCTGCACCACGTTGGGCAACTTCTACAGCCCAATCAAAAAGGTTTAATTCAGTAGGAACTTTTCCGCCTACTAAATGCACAATCCATTGATCCTTAATTTGTTTTGCATCTATAGCCACAACCACACATTGGCTTCCGAATTTTTGTGCTAAGTCATTAATTAACTGCGGATTTTTTACTGCAGAAGAATTAATAGAAACTTTATCTGCACCATTATTCAGCAAAATTTCAACATCTTCAACAGATGAGATTCCACCACCTACGGTAAACGGAATATTTATTGTCGAAGCTACTTTTCGAACTAAATCAACTAAGGTTTTGCGTCTTTCTTCGGTTGCCGAAATATCTAAAAAAACCAATTCATCAGCACCTTCGTCTGAATATATTTTGGCTAATTCCACTGGATCTCCCGCGTCACGTAAATCTACAAAATTTACACCTTTTACAGTTCTTCCGTTTTTTATATCAAGGCAAGGGATTATTCTTTTTGTTAACATTTATCTAATGTGTTAATTAGAGAATTTGTCAATTAGATAATTATTTCACAAAGCATAAAATTATCTAATTATCAAATTATCTCATTTGCTAATTATATAGTTCTCTAGTTGTTTTAAGGAAATTCTTCCTTCGTAAATTGCTTTTCCTATAATTGTTCCTTCACAACCTAATTCGGCTAGTTTTGGTAATTCGTCAAAGGTTGAAATTCCACCAGATGCGATTAGTTTTATTCCAACTCCACTCGATATAGCGTTGCAATTCTCTAAAATCTTAGCATACAAATCAAAACTTGGACCTTCAAGCATTCCGTCTTTGGCTATATCGGTGCATATTACGTACTGGATTCCTTTACTTTGATACTCTTGAATAAATGGAATCAAATCTTCATTAGAATCTTCTAGCCAACCCGAAACAGCTACTTTTTCGTTATTAGCATCAGCTCCAAGAATTATTTTATCAGAACCGTATTCGGCAATCCATTTTTCGAATATTTCTCTGTTTTTTACTGCGATACTTCCACCAGTAATTTGGTTTGCACCGCTTTCGAAAGCAATTTTTAAATCAGCATCGGATTTTAATCCTCCTCCAAAATCAATTTTTAAACTTGTTTTTGTAGCAATCTCTTCCAGAATCTTATAATTCACAATTCGGCTGGATTTTGCACCATCTAAATCTACTAAATGTAGGTATTCTATTCCGTGTGCTTCAAACGATTTGGCTACTTCTAGCGGATTTTCATTGTAAATAATCTTAGTATTGTAATCGCCCTTGGATAAGCGAACACATTTTCCCTCGATGATATCTATGGCTGGTATTATTCTCATGTTTTTTTATTAAAAGATTTAAAAATTTAATAATTTAAAGATTGTTGGATTTTTTCAATATTTAAATTATTAAATCATTCAATTTTAAGAAATTCGACAAAATCTGTTCTCCAATATCACCGCTTTTTTCAGGGTGAAATTGGGTTCCGTAAAAATTATTTTTCTGTAAAGCCGATGCGTATTCTACTTCATAATTTGTTGTAGCGATTGCTTCTTTGCAAAGTGGCGCGTAAAAACTATGCACTAAATACATATACTCGTTTTCATTAACCCCTGTAAACAAAGGCGATTGCAAATTATAAATATTATTCCAGCCCATTTGTGGCACTTTTACCGAAGGGGTGAATTTTATTACATCGACATCAAATATTTCCAAACCTTTGGTATTTCCTTCTTCAGATGATTTGCACATTAACTGCATTCCCAAACAAATACCTAAAACGGGCTGTTTTAAATTTGGAATCAAATTATTTAAGCCGCTCTCAATTAATTTTTCCATTGCCGAACTTGCTTCGCCAACTCCGGGGAAAATAACTTTATCTGCCGCTTGTATTTCGTCAGGATTATTACTCAAAGTAGCCTTAAATCCTAATCTTTCGATTGCGAACATGATACTTTGTATGTTTCCTGCACCGTAATTTATAATTACTATTTTCATTAAAAAAGCTTTATGCTTTAAGCTTTAAGCCTTATGCTTACTGCCTATTGCGTTTTTACAACATTCCTTTTGTAGATGGTAAAATCATTTTCTCGGTATCTCTTTTTACGGCAACTTTTATTGCTTTCGCGAAAGCTTTAAAAATCGCTTCAATTTTATGATGCTCGTTTGTTCCTTCGGCTTTGATATTAATATTTGCTTTGGCACCATCCGAGAATGATTTAAAGAAATGAAAAAACATTTCAGTCGGCATTTTCCCTACCATTTCACGTTTAAATTCAGTTTCCCAAACCAACCAGTTTCTTCCTCCAAAATCTATAGCAACTTGCGATAAACAGTCATCCATTGGTAAGCAAAATCCATAACGCTCGATTCCTAATTTGTTTCCTAATGCTTTGGCAAAAACTTCACCCAGAGCAATTGCAGTATCTTCGATTGTATGGTGCTCATCGACTTCGAGATCTCCTTTTACGAGAATTTCAAGATCCATTTGTCCGTGACGTGCAATTTGATCCAGCATATGGTCAAAAAATGCAATTCCAGTTTCGATTTTGCTTTTTCCAGTTCCGTCAAGATTCAGATTAATATAAATATCAGTTTCATTGGTTTTACGGGTGATTGTAGCCGAGCGTGCTTCTAGCTTCAAAAATTCGTAAATAGTCTTCCAATCGGTGGTTTGTAGTGCAATAACAGGATCTAATTCTTCTCTTTTTGAAGCTACTTCTGTGCTTCCCAATCCTTCATCGGTATTGATAAAAATAGCTTTAGAACCTAGGTTTTTAGCCAATTCTACATCTGTTAAACGATCTCCTAACACAAATGAATTTACCAGATCATATTCTGGATTATCAAGATATTGAGTAAGCATTCCCGTTCTTGGTTTGCGCGTTATTGCGTTCTCATGCGGGAAAGTTTTATCTATAAAAACAGCTTTAAAAGTAACTCCTTCGTTCTCAAACGCCTTCATAATAAAATTATGTATTGGCCAGAATGAATCTTCAGGATGAGAATCAGTTCCTAATCCGTCTTGGTTAGTTACCATTACTAACTCATAATCTAATTCATTGGCAATTTTAGCCAGATATTGAAACGCTTTTGGATAAAATTCCAGTTTATCAAAACTATCCAGTTGGTAATCTGCTGGTTCAAGAACCATCGTTCCGTCACGGTCTATAAAAAGTACTTTTTTCATGGTTTATATTTTTTTTGCCACTGATTTCAAGGATTAAGAAGATTTCTTTTAGTTAGGAGAAACTTTAATAATCCGTTTAATCTGTGAAATTCAATCTAACTCTTTGCGAAAGGAACGCGGATTATGCGGATTCGCTATCGCGAAAACACGATCCCGAAGCGTCGGGACGGATTTTATTTTTGATTGTTTTTAAATCAGTTTTAATCCGCGGCTTTACTTTTGTAAATCCGTATCATCCGCGTCCCTTTATAGATAATCTAAGTTAGCAACTCTTTCTCAAAGTCCTAAAAAATCTGTGGCCTGTTTTTTAGTTTAATAGCTTCAACGCTTCAATTAATTTTTTATTTTCAGCTTCAG
>NZ_NCWQ01000149.1:0-5185 GCF_002156885.1 Flavobacterium sp. AJR
TGATTAAATTTCAAACCAAGTTATATTTTTTTACAAATAATCAGTGTACTAATTGTCAGGCTGATCGGAGTCGAAGCCCCATAAGCAACTAGATAAAGAAAATTTTACCGCAGAGTTCGCAAAGAATTACGCAAAGTTCACAAAGCTTTATGAATTGCCCTTTGCTTTAAGATTGCAAAGGGATTGTGTTTAAAAGTTTAACTCAATAGCATTGAGCCAAAGGAGGCAAATCAATAAAAATATCAGATTACTATTAACTATAAAAAAAGAAAAAAAATGTCAATTAACTTATTTGATTTAACAGGGAAAACAGCACTTATAACAGGAGGAGTTCACGGTCTGGGAATGGCAATGGCAAAAGGTCTTGGACATGCAGGTGCAAAAATTGTAATAAATGATCATTCATCACAAGAAGCTGTAAATAATGCAGTTGCAGAATATAAATCTGTGGGAATTGAAGCTTACGGATATATTTTTGATGTTACCGATGAAGCTGCTGTAATTGAAGCAATAAACAAAATAGAAGCCGAAGTTGGGCCTATTGATATTTTAATTAATAACGCAGGAATCATCAAAAGAACTCCAATAATAGAAATGGAAGTTGCAGATTTTGAAGCAGTAATAAAAGTAGATTTAACAGGACCTTTTATCGTTTCTAAAAATGTTGCCAAAGGAATGATTATTCGCGGAGGCGGAAAAATTATAAATATGTGCTCTATGATGAGCGAACTTGGTAGAGACTCCGTAAGTGCTTATGCTTCTGCAAAAGGAGGGTTAAAAATGCTAACCAAAAATATGGCTACCGAATGGGCTAAGTTTAATATACAAACTAATGGAATTGGTCCTGGATATTTTGCTACAAGCCAGACTGCACCGATTAGAGTTAACGGACATCCATTTAACGAGTTTATTATAGGCAGAACGCCAGCTGGTCGTTGGGGAAATCCTGAGGATTTACAAGGAGCAGCAATATTTTTAAGTTCTAAAGCAAGTGATTTTGTAAACGGACATATTGTGTATGTAGATGGTGGAATACTTGCTACAATAGGAAAACCATCAAACGAAGCATAATTTATCATGGGTAAAGTACTTTGTTTTGGGGAAATCCTTTTACGATATAGCATGGGGGAAAACTTTCCCAAACAACAGGATATGTCTGCTTATGTAGGTGGTGCCGAAAGTAATGTTGCATTGGCGCTGGCAAGATGGAATGTTCCTGTAGCTTATTGTACCGCCCTACCCGACCATTTTTTGTCGGATACCATTCTTGCTTATTATAACAAAATGGGGGTTGATACAACTACAGTTATAAAATCTGGAGAAAGAATTGGTGCCTATTACCTTAATCAAGGAGCAGATGTTAAGAATGCAGGCGTAATTTATGACCGTAAATATTCTTCTTTTTCAGAACTAGAACCGTCTAGCATAAACTGGGAAGAAGTTTTTGAAGGTGTTTCCTGGTTTCATTTTACAGCCATTGCACCAGCCTTAAATGCAAAAATTGCAGCACTTTGTGAAGAAGCATTACTTGTTGCCACAAAAAAAGGAATTGCTATTTCTTTGGATTTGAATTACAGAGAAAAACTTTGGAAATATGGCTCAGAACCTAACGAAGTAATGCCTAAACTAGCTAGTTACGCTCATGTAATTATGGGGAATATTTGGTCGGCAGAAAAAATGCTCGGAATAAGTATTAATCAGCAATTAGTAGCATCCGAAAAAGAAATTGATTTAGTAGAGCAAGCCAATGCAAGTTCTCAAGAAATCTTGGCAAAATATCCTAATTGTAATATCGTTGCGAACACTTTCCGCTTTAGTAAAGAAGATAGTGTAACCTATTTTGGAACACTGTATCAAAAAGGAAATAGTTATAAAAGCGAAACTTTGTTTGCTGCAAATACAATAGACAAAGTTGGAACTGGAGATTGTTTTATGGCTGGACTTATTTATGGAATATTACATAGAAAAGAGCCACAACAAATAGTAGATTTTGCTGCAAGAGCAGCCTATCAAAAATTATTTATAAAAGGTGATGCTACAACATCCCGAGTAGAAGAAATCGAACAGTTAATAAAGCAAAATGAATAAGTCAGAAAAAGTTATTCAACAAATCATTCATTCTGGTTTGTTGCCTTTATATTATCATGAAAGTAAAGATTTAAGTGTAAGTATATTAAAAGCTTTATATCAATCAGGTATTCGTATTATAGAATATACAAATCGAGGTAAAAATGCTTTAATAAATTTTGAAGCATTAAGGACTATAGCTTCACAAGAAATGCCCGATTTATTGTTAGGAATTGGTACTATAAAAACAGCTGAAGCGGCCAAAGAATTTATAGACTTAGGAGCTGATTTTATAGTAAGTCCTATAGTTTCTGCCGAGGTTGCAAAAATTGTTTTAGAACATAATTTAGCTTGGATTCCGGGTTGTTTAACACCTACAGAAATTCATCAGGCGCAAGTTTATGGTGCCAGATTAGTAAAAATATTTCCAGGGAATTTAGTTGGAGCATCTTACGTGCAATCTATAAAAGACATTTTTCCTGATCTCCTTTTTATGCCTACTGGCGGAGTTGAACCAGAAGAACAAAACCTAAAATCATGGTTTGATGCAGGCGTATCTGCTGTAGGTATGGGAAGCAAACTTTTAAAAACCAGTGCAATTGAAGAGAATAATTTTGATGCACTTTCGGATTATATTACAAAAGTTACTATTCTAATTCAATCTTGTAAACATTCTTAAAATGAATATAACTTCAGAAAAAAGAGTTCGATATGGCATATTAGCCCTATTGTTTTTTGGAACAACCATTAATTATATCGACAGGCAAGTAATTGGTTTGTTAAAGCCCACATTAGAGAGAGAATTCCATTGGACAGAAACTGATTATAGCAATATTGTTATGGCTTTTTCAGCAGCTTATGCCATTGGTCTTATAGGTTTTGGAAGATGGATTGATAAAATCGGAACTAAACTAGGATATGCTGTATCGGTTTTCTTTTGGAGTGTTGCTGCCGTAGCACACGCATTTGCCAAAAGTACGTTTGGTTTTGGATTAGCAAGAGTTGGTTTAGGCGTAGCCGAAGCAGGTAATTTTCCAGCTGCAATAAAATCTGTAGCCGAGTGGTTTCCTAAAAAAGAACGTGCCCTTGCAACAGGAATTTTTAACTCGGGTGCCAATGTTGGTGCTGTGGTTGCTCCTATTATGGTTCCTGCAATTTTAGGCGCTTATGGTTGGCAAGAAGCATTTGTTATAACTGGAGCTATTGGCTTTATTTGGCTGATTTTTTGGTGGAAATACTATGAAACTCCTGCTAGACATAAAAAAATATCCAAAGAAGAATTTGACTATATCCACAGTGACAATGAGGTAGTTTCAGAAACCGAAGTGCCTGTAAAATGGACTGCTTTATTTAAAGTAAAACAAACGTGGGCTTTCATCTTTGGGAAACTATTGACAGATCCTGTTTGGTGGTTCTTTTTGTTTTGGTTGCCTTCATATTTTTCCGAAACATTTAATCTTGATTTAAAGAAGCCAAGTTTACCATTGGTAATTGTTTATACAGCAACAACTATTGGTAGTATCGGAGGCGGTTATTTATCTTCATATTTAATAAAAAAAGGATGGAATGTACAACGAGCACGCAAAACAACCATGTTTTTTATCGCCGTTTGTGTATTACCAATAATGTTGGCACAGTTTACCAAAAATATATGGGTAGCTGTTGGCTTAATTAGTTTGGCAGCAGCAGCTCACCAAGCTTGGAGCGCCAATATTTTTACAACAGTATCTGATTATTTTCCTAAAAAAGATATCAGCTCAGTTGTAGGTATCGGTGGTATGGCAGGTTCAGTTGGAGGTATTCTTTTCCCTCTGGCAATAGGAATCATCTTAGACCATTATAAAATCTTGGGAAATATTACCGCAGGTTATAATATCATATTTATCATGTGTGGTTCTGCCTATTTATTGGCTTGGATAGTGATGCATTTTTTAACCAGTACTAAAAAATAACTATTTATAAAGAAACCCAATCCCGAAGCGTCGGATAATGTCATTAAGTTAAGCTCTTTTTATCTAATTATGGTTAATTGTTTTCGCGCAAAGACGCAAAAGCGCAAAGGTTTTAGGCATAAACTTAGCGGCTTGGCGACTTTGCGTGAGATTTATTCGGTACAGCATTGTAGCTGTTTTTCTTAACTAAATGACATTGCGCTTCGGGATCGGGACTATATATTGAAATAAATTACGCCCAATGGGTAAAATAAATTTAAAAATGATAAAAAGCATAATAGATAAATCAACTGGTTTCGAAAAACGATTCGAAAATATTGACACGGTAGTTTTTGAGAATTCCACCGATGCATCCAAAGCAGTTGCGCAGCAAATAGCGGCACTTATCAAGTCAAAACAAGAGAAAAACGAATCATGTGTATTAGGATTAGCAACAGGATCATCCCCAAAAGGATTATATGCTGAATTAGTACGTTTACATAAAGAAGAAGGATTAAGTTTTAAAAACGTAATCACTTTTAACCTGGACGAATACTATCCAATGGAGCCAGATTCAGTAAATAGCTACGTACGATTCATGAAAGAATTGTTGATGGATCAAGTCGATATTTTACCTGAAAATTACCATATTCCAGACGGACTTTTAACAAAAGAAGAAATCGCAGATTATTGCGCAGATTACGAAACTAAAATAGAAGCTCTGGGCGGAATCGATCTACAAGTTCTTGGGATTGGAGCAAATGGACATATCGGATTCAACGAATCGGGTTCCTTACAAAACTCAAAAACAAGATTAGTTGCATTAGACCATATTACCAGAGTTGCAGCAAGTAAAGACTTTTTTGGATTAAACAATACACCAAGAACAGCCATTACACTTGGAGTAAAAAAGATAATGGAAGCCAAACAAGTTATTCTACTGGCTTGGGGAGAAGGAAAAGCAGATGTTGTAAAAAAATCTGTAGAAGGAGAAGTTACCAATAGAATTCCTGCGTCATTTTTGCAAGAACACAACAATGTAGTTTTTGTTCTGGATAAAGAAGCCTCATCAAAACTAACAAGAATCAACAGACCATGGTTAGTAGAAAAAATTGTTTGGACAGACAAATTAACTCGTAAAGCTGTTTTAGGATTAGCACTAGATTTAAAGAAACCAATCCTAATGC